>VAZH01000334.1 GCA_005884465.1 Alphaproteobacteria bacterium
TTCGGCCTGTTTGCACTGCCGCCTCTCATCAACCGCGCAGGCTATGAATGATACCTGGCACTCTAGCATACCGGTCTAAAGGTCGCTTTTGGGCCTGGACGGACGTCTTGCCGGTAAGGACGGCGAACACGCCGTCGGAGAACGCGCTCAGTCGCTCCGGGGTCGCTCTAGCGCGGGGCAAGGTTATTCCCTCTACCGATCATTACCTTTGCAAGACTTTGCCCGAATTGCAGCAGGACGATAAATGGAGCAAGCCGAAGAGGCAAACCGAGCTCTCAGGAGATTGCCCAACGCAACGGAGTGGTCGCGTCGCATGTCTCCTTTGGGTCAAAATCGCCGTTTTGCCCGGGTACCGATCACTTCCGGTCTACCTCGATAACCAGACATTCTCAGTGGGCGTTGGCATGTCTCAAACGTGCCAAAGGCGGAAGTGAGCCTGCTCGCGATCATCTGCGCCGCGAAATTTATCTTGCACTAAACCGCTCCGCGGTAGCACGATCGCAGGGATTTCCGATGCGATAGAAAAAGGCCCCACGGCGGTGATGTTGGTATGAATACTGATGTGTTTTTCTATCGCGCCTCGGGGCATGATCCCGTCCCTCAGCGAACAATTCGATCCTGCCGCTCGTCCATAACCAACTCGCTAAGGATAAGCCAGTTTCCGGCGTCCTTTGTCAGTACGATGAGCCGGTGAATTTTCCGTGGCGGAAGTTTCTCCCCGTTGGAGCCTCGTTGGCCGACGACTTCGGTGAACCTGTGTGCGACCGCCACATCGGGGCGCACAAACCGCACGGACAGTTCGGCAGGACCGCTCTGAGACCGGCTGCGGAACTCTGGTCGTGCAAACAAGTTCGATAAATACGTTCGGATATTCGAGCGGCCATGCTGACGTACACCGAACGCATTGGTCCAATCAGCATCGTCGGCGTAAGTACTACTCGCGCCGTCGGCGTCGAAGTCGCGAAAGGCGGCAACGTTACGCTCGATCAATGAGACAATGGCATCATTCTCGTCGGCCGCAGCCGCCAGTGGAAGGCTGATCGCGAGCGTCAAAAGCAGCGTGATAGCTCGCACGTGCCGTGTCCTCCCTCGCTTGTGCCCGGCTGGTGCCACGACAGGCTCCGGTTGATCGGAGACGCTCCTCTTGGGAGACGTTAGCATGTCGGCAAGGAGAGGGAATATGGCTTAATAGAGCCATTCCCGATACGTCGCACAATCTCCATAGCTTGAATCGCGGCCCGCGGTTCAGTGCAACAGAGTTTCTGCGACGCCTTTCCTAAGGCCGCGCCTGGTGCAGCACTCGTGCGCGGCATCGCAGAAACCTCTATCTTGTGCGACGTATCGGGAATGGCTTTGTTGAGCCGTATTCCCTCAGAGAGGGAATACGGGGTCAAGCGCTGTGTTCTGGAGGAACTAGATGCCGAAGGTCGCTGCGCTCTGCACAATCGCAAGTGCCATCGGATTTTATCTCTCACTCAATCTCGGCAACACGTGGCCGCTCGCGTGGGTGGCGCCGATCCCAGTGCTTTGGCTCGTCTTCGGGGAGACGCGTGGATGGATAGCATTCGCGGCAACGTGGACGGCTTACGCCCTCGGCTGCTGCAACATGCTTCCCGCCTACACAGGTACCCTTCCAATGTTTGTACTCGCGATAGCGCTCACCGTGCCGGCGCTCGGATTTGCAGGCTCTGCTCTCGGTGCGCGCTATGTCGCGCGGCACGTTTCGCCTCTCGCCGGCGTGTTGGTTTTCGCCTCGCTCTGGACGACCTGGGACTATGCGGCGTCGTTCGGTCAGAACGGGACGGCACCGTCGCCTGCCTACAGCCAGGTTGCTGCGCCTTACCTGATCCAGGGCGCTTCCGCTTTTGGACTCTGGATCATCACATTCCTGCTCGGCCTCATTCCGGCCGGTATTGCGATGGGCCTGCAAAAGAGATCACCAATGCTGGCGGTTGTTGCAATCGTGCTCTTCGCGTTGAACGCGGGCTTCGGCGCTTGGCGGATTTCGCACGCAGATGAGAAGCGGCCAGTGCGTGTTGGGCTGGCGGCGGATGACGCGCTCGGGGCGGCGTCATTTCAGGCGAACGCCAAAGCTGCCCTTGATGCCGTTGGTCAATACACCGCTGTTGCGCGCGAACTCTCCGAGCAAGGCGCAACACTGATCGTGTTTCCGGAAAAGCTCGCAGTTCTCCAATCTTCGTGGCGTGCCGATGCTATCTCAGTTTTGGAGGCAACGGCGCGCGCCTCTGGCGCAACCATCGTGATCGGGTTCGACGACCAACGCGACTTGCGTCGCAACGAAGCCCTGATCTTTGCAGCCGATGATGCAGAGCCATCGGTGTATTTCAAACGGCACATGGTGCCAGGGCTTGAAGCGGCATTCGTGCCCGGCGATTTGAGCTTCGTCCTGCACGACCAGACCGGCCTCGCCATCTGTAAGGACATGGACTTCCAGTCGACGCTCAGAAGCGACGCGCGGGACGGCCACCCGACGCTTCTCGCCGTGCCGGCGTGGGATTTCGACCGCGATGGTTGGTGGCACGCGCGGCTTGCAATAATGCGCGGCGTGGAAGACGGATTTGCGGTCGCGCGCGCGGCCAAACAGGGCCTCCTCACACTCTCAGACAGCTATGGCCGCATCATTGCGCTGAGCGCGAGCGCGAAGAGCGGCATGGTCAGCCTTGTCGGTGATCTCCCCCGCGGTCCGGGCAATACAGTCTATCTTCACATCGGCGATGTTTTTGCCTGGGCGAGCAGCGCCGGATCGATACTCTTTCTCGGGATGGCACTGCGTCGTGCGCGCAAATGAGGAGGAGAGACGTTATAAATGAAATAGGCTTCGTATGGCACATGAATGTTTCAGGGATCTTGCTGCTATCGCGGAGCCGGTGAAATTCGAGATGGCTGTGAACGTCAAGACAGCCAAGGCGCTCGGCCTTACTGTGCCAGTGTCGCTTCTATTGCGGGCCGACGAAGTGATCGAATGAAGGAGCGCGACTTCCGCAATGGATCAAGCGTGCCATTGTGACCACGCGCCGCTCACTTCGACCTAAGCGCCCTGACGTCGCAGCATCAGGTAAGACCATGGCATCTCCCGCATTCGAACGCTTCCGGTTCAGCTTCTTCGAAGACCCTGATTTGCCCCGCAACGGGCTCGACATGAAGGCCCTCGCCGCGCTCGAAGGAGAGGAGCGCAGCCGGGCGGAAGACATGCTGCTTCAATATCCGCCCGACACGCGCGCGTGATCGGTCTGGGCGCGCTGGGTTCGCGCCGGGCCGAGCCCGCGCTGGTGCAGCTGTTCGAAGCCGAACAGGGTTCGGACAGTGGCGCGCAGATCTATCTGGCGAAAGCCCTCTGGCAAATCCGGCCCGATCCGCGCTGGCTCGAGGCCGTGATCGAGGTGCTCGCCTCCGCCGACGAGCCGATGCGGCGGCTCACCGCTGCGGAAGCGCTCTACGACTTCCGCGATCCCGCCGCCGTGGGCGCCCTCGTTAAGGCACTCGATGATCCCGAGGGGCTGGTGCGCTATCACGCAGCCCGCGGATTGCTCGCGCTTCACGGTCTGCCCGACGATTCCAAAGACCCGCAGCACATGAGGTACCAGGTGATGTCGGACGCCGAACGGCACGACGGCGGCAAGCGGGACATCCTCGCGGCCATCGCCGGGCGGCCGATCTCAGCGCAATGAGCAGCGCCGCCGCTGTCGGAGCTGGTCGAAAGCCGGTTCTCGGGAATTTCGGCGAACGGGGCCCCGCCTAAAAAGCGACCCCCAAACGTCGTCCGGCGCTCCAAACGACCCGGCAACGCTTCCTGGTACCGCCGAATACCAACTCAAATCGATTAGGCAGCTTGGGCTGCCCAAAGACTTCGAGACAGGCGCCACCGGGGGAGTAGTCGACCACAGTGCAGTCAATAAGGGGGGCTTTCGGCCCAACGATCAGTTTGGCCGAATTGGAACCCTTGCCTGCCGGTCGAACGCGAGCAAACCGCCGCGGATACATACCCCGCCCCTGGCTGTGACCAGAAAATCTGACCGCCAGAATCACAGGACATTTTGAAGACTTCGTTTAGTTTTATAGTTATCGAAACGCACTCGATGGTCGTCGTGAAGATTCTCATCAAAAGCCAGACAATGCCGCAGTCCAGCGCGCATCTCGGGATCGCATCGGATCCTGCTTTCGGCGGCTGGCGGCAGTTATCGGTTCCTGCAGCCCGTCACCCGACTGCGAAATGCATCATGGTGACGCCGCCGGAAGCGTAGTTGGGCACATCGCCGGCAACCGCCTTGCCTTCGTTCGACCCCAGCGCACCCATCAGCGCTGCCTCGTTCTCGAACTCGGCTTCGAAGATGCAAAAATAAGGCGCCTTGCCTGGCCCCAGGGGCTTTACATCGAACGAATAGCGGCTCGCCCTGAGGCCCGGTAGTTTTTTCGCAAGCGGCAAGTGCGTCTCGACGTAGTATTTCCGGAAATGCGCGCGGTCCTTGGGCTCATTGTAGAGGACGAGCAGCTTGTGCATTAAATGCCTCCCGATTTCATCTGACCCGCCTTCTTGCCAAGGCCAAGGCGCGGACCTTAGCAGACGGCCTGGGTTTGCGGGAAGCCGAATATCGGTTACGGCTGCGCCCAACGCAGCTTGCTTTCGGGAATTGCTTCGGCCCTCAAACTTGCATCGCAGGATAGCATTCGCCAAAGATCGAATGTCGGCTACGTGCTATCGCCGGCATCCTGCGCGGTGGTCATCATTCGGCCGCGGCGGACATGACTTCCATCTGCTCGTGAAGAATAACGCCCGAGAGCGGATCGAACTCGCCGGTCCAGGGAGAACGATCGAGAACCGCCCGGGTGTGGGCATATCCGGCGTCCCATCGCTGCCCGATGCCGGACGGACTAAAATCGATGTCCTTGGTGTGGTTCTCGCGATCGAGTTGGGGCGCCAACAGCCGCACCACATGCATCCGCGTCGGACAACCGTAACCGGCCAACTCTTTCACCGCATCGCTGTTACGCTCAGACGCAGGTAGCCGTGCGGCGAGTTGGCCGATGACATGACGCAGGCGATGCGCCTGCTGCTGTCGCGCGATATGGCTCGCGATCCGGCTGGAATACTGCACGTCCTTGTGCCGGTTGAGCACTTCCGCCATCGTGGTCGGCTCGGCGCCCGACGGATTCCACATGTGAACGGCGAAGATCAGCGAATTTTTGCGCGGATTGTCGTCGAAAACCGCTTCCGTTGGCGTGTTCGAAAGAATGCCGCCGTCCCAATATAGCTCGCCATCGATACGAACAGCGGGGAACGCCGGCGGTAGCGCGCCCGACGCCATGATGTGTTTTACGCCGAGTTCGCAGTCGCGGCTGTCGAAATATCGCATCTCGCTGGTTCGGACGTGCGCGGCGCCGACCGTCAGCCGCGGGCTGCATTTGTTCACCAGATCGAAATCGACCAGTTCGGTAAGGGTCTGCTCGAGCGGCTCGGTGGAGTAGTATCCGGCCCGCTCGGCGCCAAGCGGATAGTCGTTACCGGCATGGGCGAGCGGATTGGGCCTGAAGAACCCGGGAATTCCGCTTGTCACGGTCGACCAGTAGGACAGTTTTTCGTTGAAGCCTGGAAACACATCGCGAAAACTCCAGATCGGATTCTGCTCCATTCGCTTCCAGAATTCCTGCAAACGCGACACCCGGTTTTGCGGCACATTGCCGGCGATCAGGCTCGCATTGATGGCACCGATCGAGGTGCCGATAATCCAGTCCGGCTCGATTCCAGCCTCGTGCAGCGCCTGATAGACGCCCGCCTGATAGGATCCCAGTGCACCGCCGCCCTGCAGCACCAGCACGACCTGGCCCGGGAGCGTCCTGGCCAGTGACCCGATGTTCTGCGAAGCTTGGTTGTCTTGAACGGTGTTCATCTCACGCTCCCTTAGCCTGCTTGTCGCCTTCTCTGATGTCCGCTAGCCGTTTTGTTACTGTCACGTTTCAGTGCGCGGTCCAGCCGCCATCGACCGGTAAAGCGATCCCCGTGATCGAAGCCGCCGCGTCGCCGGCGAGAAACACGGTCAGCGCGCCCAGCTCCTCGACGGTCGCAAAGCGCTTGTTGGGTTGCTGCGCCAGCAGCACATCATGGATGACCTGCTCGCGGGAAATTCCATGGGCCTTGGCCTGGTCGTCGATCTGGGCCTCGACCAGCGGGGTATAAACGTAACCCGGGCAGATCGCGTTGCAGGTGATGCCTTGCTCGGCGGTCTCCAGCGCCGCAACCTTGGTCAGGCCGACGATGCCATGCTTCGCGGCGACATAGGCCGCCTTGAACGGCGATGCGACCAGCCCATGCGCGGACGCGATATTGATGATGCGGCCAAACTTGTTCTTGCGCATCGCCGGCAGCACTGACCGCATGGTGTGAAAGGCGGAGGACAGGTTGATCGACAGGATCGCGTCCCATTTCTCGACCGGAAACTGATCGAGCGGCGCGACATACTGAATCCCCGCATTGTTGACCAGCACATCGAGCCGGCCATGCTCGGCGAGCGTCGTCTCGATCATCTCCCTGATTGCCGCCGGCTTGGTCATGTCAGCCGGCGAGTAACTTACCTTCACATCGCAATCTGCCGATATCCGGTCCTTGGTCCTGGCGATCTCGGAGGCAACGCCCAAGCCGTTCAGCACCACGTCCGAGCCAGCCTCGGCCAGCGCGCGGGCGATCCCGAGCCCGATGCCGCTGGTGGACCCGGTGACGAGCGAGACCTTGCCGGCGAGAGACCGCGAGACTGACGGCGCGCCTTGCGTTTTCAACTGAATGTTCATGGCCAAATCCTTCTCTGTCCTTCGGTGCGTTCGGCGCCTTGCGCAGCCGTGATCCTTGCCGAAATCTGCATGGCGGCCGGGATTTACGGAAATGCCCATTGGCTTCCGAAACGATAGGCTGGCGCTATTGCGGTACTGATGTCATTGCAGGGCTTTGTCGGGTAGTATGCCGGCAAGATCAGGCCAGGGCACGATCATGGAGATGCATCAGGTTCGCTACTTCCTCGCCGTCGCGCGAGTGCTCAACTTCACCCGCGCCGCCGACGAGTGCAATGTCACCCAGCCGTCGCTGACGCGGGCGATCAAGCAGCTTGAGTCAGAACTCGGCGGCGATCTTTTTCGCCGCGAGCGTCCGGCCGCGCAACTGACCGAGCTCGGCCTTCGCATGCACCCGCTGCTCAAGCAGTGCTACGACGCCGCGACCGGAGCCCGACAACTCGCGTCGTCGTTCAAGAGCGGTGAAGTTGGCGCGCTCAGGATTGCTCTTACCCATTCAATTGACCTGTCGCTCTTGATACCGCATCTCGACCAGATCAAGCGGCTGTTCAACCGCCTGGAGTTCCGTTTCCTGCGCGGCAACAGCCGGGAAGTCGGGGAATTTCTCAAGAAGGGCGAAGCCGAACTCGGCATTGCCGCAGAAATTGGCGAGGAGTGGGACCGGCTCGATGCCTGGCCGCTTTTCACCGAAAGCTTTCAGCTCGTCGTCAACAATCGCCATCCGCTGGCGGACCGCGACGCTATCACCT
>VAZH01000096.1 GCA_005884465.1 Alphaproteobacteria bacterium
GCGGAAAGCAAGCCTAAAAGCTCGGCTATCTTGGGCTCGGGATGATGGGATTTCCGATGACGCGGCGCCTAATACCCGTAATACCGCCGGGGCGCAATGAGCAGAGCCAACGAGTCCGCGGCTGGATCACACCGAGCAGTAGCGTTCCTTGATGTCGTTGTCGGCTAACAGTTCGCGCGCGGCAGCGTGATAAACCACCGAGCCCTGATCCAGCACGTAAGCACGATCGCCAATATCGAGCGCCAATTCCACATTCTGCTAGACCAGCAGCACCGTAGCGCGCCTGAAACCCTTAGCGGGCAATCATGCGATCCCGCCGAGATAGAGCCGCTTGACGATGTCGTTGCCTCTCAATTCGTCGACCGAGCCGGCTGCGACGACGATCTCGCCATGGACAATGATGTAACCGCGATCGGCGATGCGGATCGCCTGATTGAAATTTTGCTCGGCCATGAGCACCGTCAAGCCGAAACGCTGATTGAGTTCGCCGATCTTGGCGATGGTCTGCGATACCAGGAGCGGCGACAGGCCTACCGAAGGCTCATCGATCAACAAGAGGCGTGGCGACGACATCAGCGCACGCGCGATGGCGAGCATCTGTTGTTGTCCGCCTGACATGGTGCCAGCGAGCTGGTTCTGCAGCTCCTTGAGGGCCGGAAATGTATCGAAGGCGAGCGTCAGGTTGCGATCGAGGTCGCGGCGGGCGGCCCTGCGGAAGGCCCCGAGCATCAGATTCTCCAGCACGGTCAGCTTGGGAAACAACCGCCGCCCCTCGGGAACTAGCGCCACACCGAGATCGACGATGGCCTCAGCCGACAGCCTGGTCAGATCGTGGGCGTTTCCGTCGATCGTCAGCGACACGCCTCCGCGCTGCGGCCGAACCAGGCCCGCGATGCATTTCATCAATGTGCTCTTGCCGTTGCCGTTGGTGCCGAGCAATGCGACCGTCTCGCCGGCCTCGACGTTGAGCGTGACGCCGCGCAGCGCCTTCACGGCGCCGTAACCCGCATAAAGGTCATTGATGGCGAGGCTAAGTACCAAGGTAGGCCTCCTGCACCCGCTGGTTGGCCATGACTTCGTCCGGCGTGCCGATCGCGATGATCCTGCCGGCGTCGAGACACATCACGCGCTCCGAAAAACGCATTACGGCCTGCATGATGTGCTCGATCATGATGATGGTGATGCCTTGGCCTCCAAGCTTTATGAGGAGATCAAGCACCTCATCGACTTCCGAGCTGGAAAGACCGGCCATGGCCTCGTCGGAAATCAGCAGCTTCGGGTGCGTCGCCATCGCGCGGGCCAGTTCCATCTTGCGCAATTCGACTTGGCTGAGCCCTAAGGTCGACAGGTCAGCCTTGGACGCGAGGCCCGTCTGCGTCAGGATTGACATCACGGTGTCGCGCCGTTGTGCGGCCGGGATGAAGTCGCCGGCGACGCTCGCGAAGTCAAGCGCTACCATCAGGTTTTCGGCGACCGTCATGCTCTTGAACGGCCGCGGGATCTGGAAGCTGCGCGCAATGCCGCGGCGCGTGCGTATGTGCGGCGGCAACGGCGTGATGTCCTCGCCACCGAACACCACGGTGCCGGCCTCGGTACGGAACGCGCCGGAAATGCAGTTGATCAGCGTCGTCTTTCCCGAGCCGTTCGGGCCGATAAGACCGAAGCGCTCTCCCGGGCGAATATCGACGCTCACATTGTCCAGGGCGATGAAGCCGCCGAAGCGCTTTGTGAGCGTGCTGATCCGCAGCAAAGGTAGCTCCGGTCCGCTGGGGGACATCATGCTTCGCGCCCCCTGAGATTGCGGCCAGCCCTGCGGATCAGGCCAATGATTCCCTCCGGCGCGACCACCACGAAGAGCACCAGCATCACCCCGAGCACCAGCACGTTGACTTCCGACGAGATGGTGACGGTCAGCAATTGTTGTGTCGTGCCCAACAGAATCGCGCCGATGATCGGGCCCGCCCAATGCGCGGTCCCGCCGATCAGCGACATCGCGAGCACCGAGACGGAGTAGTTGAGATTGAACGCGGACGAGGGGTCCGCGTATTGCAGGTACATCGCGGCGGGAGCGCCGGCCGCGCACATCAGCGCCCCGGAGATGACGCACGCCAGCAGCTTTAGCCGCAAGGTCGGCACGCCGGTGCATTCGGCGGCGAGCTCGTCGTCCTTGAGCGCCTGCAAGCCGCGGCGAGATCGCAACCGCCAGCACCACGAGGAGCGCCTGAACGAAAAACAGCATCTGCACATAGTTGTTGAACGGCTCCATCACCATCGGCCGCTGCATCTGAATGCCGGCCGCGCCGCCGACATATCGCCAATTCGTTATCGACGTCTCGATGACAATCGTCAGCGCAATGGTCGCGATCGAGAAGAAGATGCCCTGCATGCGCAAGGTCAGGAGGCCCAGGGCGAACCCCATGAGTGCGCCGACGGCGGCTGCGGCCGCGATCTGCACGGCAAGCGGCGCGCCAAACGCCTTGAATAGAAACACGGCCGTGTAGACGCCAACACCGACAAATGCGCTGGTGCCGAAATTTACGTAGCCGGCATAGCCGCCGAGGATGCTCCATGCGACGGCAAGTACGATGAACTGCAGGATCACGTAGCAGGCAAAGAATGGATATTGGTTGCCGATGACCTGTGTCATCAGCAGGGCCGCGGCGAGAAACAGGGTCGCTCCGATCCAGAAAAAGATACCGTTACGCTTCATGATCGCCTACCGAACAGGCCCTGCGGCCGGACGGCGAGAACGCCGAGCAGCATCGCGAACGAAATGGCCGGCGCCCAGGAGGCGCCGAACAAGGTCAGGACGATCGTTTCGGCGACGCCGAGGATGATGGCGGCGACGAGCGTGCCGGTCATGCTGCCGAGCCCGGCCATGACCACGACGCAGAATGTCCGCCCGATATAGGCGCGGTCGAGCGTCGGATCGACGGGAGCGACGATGATCAGCAGCGCCCCGGCGATTCCGAGCACGGCTGTGGCAATGCCGAACGCCCATTGCTTGATCCGGACCGGGTTGGCGCCCATCAGCCGCAGCGCCTCCTGGTCCTGCGCGACCGCGCGGATCGCGCGTCCCATGAACGTCCGCGACATGTAGAGCGTCAACAGAATAGTCAGCGCGGAGGCAACCGCGAATGCTACAAGCAATCGGAACGGAATTCGCATTTCGCCGATCCGCCAGGCCTTGCCGATATAGGATGCGGAGACCGAACGCTGGTCCACGCCGAACTGCAGAATGATCAACACTTCGATGATGAATGCGATACCGAACAAGAACGCGATGCCGCGCACGCCGGCATCGCTGCCGCGTTTTTCGAAGGTCTCGTAGTAGAAGCGATAGGCGCCAAGACCGAACAGGAACAAGAGCGGCGTGATCAACAGCCCCGCCAGCAGCGGGTCGATATCATAGCGATCGTTGAGGAAGAACACGCCGTAGGATGCCATGACCAGAAACGCCGGATGCGCGACGTGGGGAACGTCGAGCAAGCCGAATGAAACGGACAACCCAAGGCTGACCGCCGCATAGAAGCAGCCGAGCAACACACCGAGCACCACCGCATTGAGCAGCAGGTCAAATGAAAACACGTGAGGTCCCCCTGACCCGTTCTTAAGTCACCGCTTCCGCGGTTCGTGCGCGCCCGGTTATCCCGTCCTTATAATCCGGACGCGCTTGCCATGGGTCCCGATCGCGAAGCTTACTTCCGGGCAGCCTCAAAGGGACTGATGAGATCGCCAGACTTCAATCTTTCCGGGAACAGAATCACCTGTTTGCCCGGTTTGCGGAACTGCTCGATGTCCTTGTCCACGACGCCGCGGAACTGCGCCATCAGCGTCGCAGTTTCCTTCCACTCGCCGTCCGCCGAAAACGCGATCGGGCCGACGATGGTTTTGATCTCGTGGTCGTGGAGATATTTTGCGATCGCCTTCTGGTCAAGCGACCCCGTTGCCTTGATAGCCTGCTCGACAAGTTGACCGCTGGCGTAGCCGAATGGCGCAAGATAGTAGCCCAGCGGATCGACCTTGGCTTCCACGGCCCGTTTCGCATAGGTTTCGAAGAACGCCTTTGTCCCCTCGTAATACATGCTCTGTTCCGGGAGCCATGAGTTGTAGTTGACGACGCCGTTGAGCAGCGAACCCAAATTCCCCATCACCGAGGCGAATTGCAGGCCGACCATGCCGCCGCCGAAAATCTTGACGTCGTCGCCGATACCGATCTCGTTGACCGCGCGCAAAATTCCGGCCGAATCCGGCGGATAGGACGCGACATAGACGATGTCAGGCTTGGCGGCCTTGAGCGCACGGATGATGCCGGAGAATTCCACGGTATTTGGCGGATAAGCCTGGTCGAAGACAACCGACATGTTGCGCTTCTTTGCGACTTCCCTCGCGGTCAGCGCCAGATTCTGGGCGAATTCCTGGTCCGCCGCGAGAAGCGCTACGGTCTTGCCGCCGGCCTTCTGGCCGAGATCGAGGAACGCTCCCGCCCAGCTGTCGGCCGGCCCCCACGGGGCATTGTTGAACCACATGTCGTGGCCGACCTTGCTGTTCACCTGGAACGAGAAGTTCCCCATCAGCAGCAGGCCGCGCTGCTTGACCAGCGGCATGATCGGCGCCGTCGGCACCGTCGCGTAGGGCGCGAACAGGAGATCGACCTTGTCGACGTCCAGCAGCTTCGAGTAGATCGCCGGGGTCTCGGAAGCGCTCGATTTGTCGTCATAGACGACAAGTTCGACCTTGCGCCCGAGCAGGCCACCCCTGGCGTTGACATCGTCACGCCAGATCTCGATGCCAAGCAGCGAAGCCTTGCCGCCGCCTGCGAGGCCGCCGGTTTGCGGCATGCTCATGCCGATTTTGATCGGCGGCTGTTGAGCGCCAGCGCCTGAGGCCAGCCCAAGCATGGCGACGGCGATCGTTCCGCCGAGAAGTATCCTGCGTTTCATTTATCCTCCCCATATGTCTCGTTTTTTGGTCGTATATTGGATGAACAAAGCGGACATCACAATGAAAAAGCGTCACGTCCGCTTTTGACCCAAGCGGACAAGCGCCCGCCGGCGTTATTGAACTGGGCGACGGCGAGTTCAGATTCGTCCCAGGGCCGTCAGGATAACCTGTGGCGTCAACGGAATCTCGGTAATTATCGCGCCGAACGGCTTGAGTGCATCATTCACCGCGTTAGCGACCGCCGCGGCTGCTCCCGCCGTGCCGGCCTCGCCGGCGCCCTTCGCGCCCAACTCCGACTCCGTGGTCGGCGACACCACGTGCCCCACATCTATATCGGGCATTTCGCCGGACATCGGAACCAGATAATCGGCCATGTTAGCGTTCGTCAGCTGGCCGCGCTCGTCGTAGATGCATTTCTCGAACAGCGCAGCGCCGAGGCCTTGTACCACCCCACCCCGGATTTGCTCGTCAACCAGTTGCGGATTGATGATCGTACCGCAATCCTCCACCACCCAATGCTTGAGCAGCTTGACGAAGCCGGTATCGGTGTCGACTTCAATCCATGACGCCTGCACGCCATTGGTGAAGGCAAACGGGTATTCGCGGGGCACGAAATGACGCGTTGCCATCAGCTCGGCCTGAATGCCGGGCGGCAAGGTGTCGGGGCGGAAATAGACGATTCTGGCGAGCTCGCGCAGCTCAATGCGCGGCGAACCGTCGCTAGCGGTCACGACCGCATTATTGACGATGTCGAGTTCGGCGGGTGAGGATTGCAGGATGGTGGCCGCGATATCGAGGACATTCTTGCGCAGAATTTTCGCGGCCTGAAGGGCGGCTTCCCCGCCGATGCCGGCGCCGCGCGATGCCCAGGTCCCACCACCATACGGCGTGTTGTCGGTATCGCCCAGAATGACGCGGACGCGCTCCATCGAAACGCCCAGCACGCTGCCGACGATTTGCGCCGTAAGCGATTCCGAGCCCTGCCCCTGCTCGGTGATGCTGGTCTGGCAGATCACCGAACCGGTGGCGTCAAGCCGCACGGCGACGCCATCCTGCGAGGAGATTCGGGCGCCGCCGACGCCGTAGAACGCCGCGCTCGGGTTGGTGACTTCAATAAAACTGGCGATGCCGATCCCGTGATGAATGTTCTTCTTGCGCAGCGCCGTTTGCTCCGCGCGCAGCGCGTCATAACCCATCATCGTCATCAGTTTGCTCATCGCGGCGTGATGCGATAACTGCTCAAATCTCAGGCCTGAAGGCGACGCGCAGGGATAGGCGTCATCGGCAATGAGATTGCGGCGGCGGATTTCCACCGGGTCCATTCCGATTTTTGACGCCACCAGGTCGACCAGGCCCTCCGTCACCGAGCATGCGATGGGGTGGCCGACGGCGCGATACTGGCACATCAGGTTTTTGTTCTGGAAAACGACGCGAGCCCGCGCGCGGTAATTCTTCGTCCTGTAGGGACCGCCAACCAGATTGACGACCTGGTTCGCCTCGATCGCGCTGGTGCGCGGATACATCGAATATGGACCGATACCGGTGAGATCGTCGATCTCGAACGCCGTGATCGTCCCATCACGCTTGACCCCGATCCGCCCTTTACAGCGATGGTCGCGCGCGTGAATGTCGGTGTTGAAGCTTTCGACCCGGTCGGCGACGAACTTGACCGGCCGCCGCAACAGTTTTGACAGCGCATAGGTCGCCATCTCGTCGGCATAGATGTGAACCTTGATGCCGAAGGAGCCACCGACGTCCTTGCAGACCACGCGAACCTGGGAGTCCGCAAGCCCGAGATGGAGGGCCGCGATGTTCTGCACCATGTGCGGCGCCTGCGTGCCCTGGTAAACGGTCAGCCTCTGTTCCGCAATATTCCAGTCGGCCACTACCGCACGGGGTTCCAGCGTCACGCCGGTGTGCCGCCCAAAGATGAAATCCGCTTCCGCCACCTCGTCGGACTCGGCAAATGCCGCATCGACAGCGCCAGCGTCGAGGTTACGTTCAAAAGCAAGGTTGTCACCGAGCGAAGGATGAATTACCGGGGTTTCTGGATCGAGCGCGGCGCGCATGTCCGTTACTGCATCCAGTTCCTGGTATTCAACCCTGACGGATTCCGCTGCGTCCTCTGCCACGGCGCGGCTTGTCGCCACCACTGCCGCGACGGCTTCCCCCTGCCAGCAGACGCGATCGATTGCGATCGCATGCTGCGGCGCAGACTTGAGGCCCTTCAAATGCGACAACACGCCAACCCACGGCGTGATGACGGTCGCAAGCTCTCTGCCTGTCACGACCGCGATCACATTCGGCATACGCCGCGCTTCGACGGCGTCGATGCCAATGATTTTTGCATGGGCATGCGGCGAGCGCAGGAACACCACATGCGCCATGCGCGGCAGCTCCATGTCGCTGACATAAAGCCCGCGTCCCTGCATCAGCCGCTCGAGATTGGGCCGCGGAACCACCTTGCCGATGTATGAATTTGGCCGATCAAGCACCGTAAGGCGATCGGGATTTGCCGATGCGACCGTCATGGCTTGCGTCCCATGCGGGCCCGCGCCGTAGTCTCGACCGCATCGATAATGGCCTGATAGCCGGTGCAGCGGCAGTAATTGCCAGACAGATGCTCGCGTATCCGCTCCCGATCCGGCTCGGTTTCCTGCTGCAGCAAATCCTGTGCGGCGACAAGCATTCCCGGCGTGCAAAAGCCGCATTGCAAAGCGTTGCGATCTCGAAAGGCGGCCTGCAGGTCGGCGATCTCGCCGCTGTCGGACAATCCTTCGATGGTTTCGACAGATGCCCCGTGTGTCTGCACCGCCAGCATCAGACAGGAACGAACGGTCTCGCCGTTCACGCGCACCGTACATGCGCCGCAAACCCCATGCTCGCAACCGACATGCGTTCCGGTCAGCTTCAAATGCTCGCGCAGGAAGTCCGCCAGGTTGAGTCGTGGCAGAACGTGCGCATCGACGGGCTCACCGTTGACTTCGAGCGAGATTGGCAGGGCGGCCGTCACACCGGTCCCCCGGCGGCGGGAGGGCCAAGAAGCGCGGAGGCGCAACGCGCCAGCAATATCTTCGCAAGATGCCGGCGCATGGCAGCGGACGCCTGCTGATCCTCCTGAGGGTCGAGTTCTTCGCCGAGCGTCGCCGACGCCTCAGCCAATACCGCTGGCGTGATGCGGATATTGATCAGTTTGGTCGCGGCCTTGGCCAATATCGGCCGGTCGCCGACGGCAAAGAATGCCGCGCGAAGCTCAGTGAACAGACCGGCTTGCACAATCGCCTGCGCCGCCAGGCCTGCAATGGCATAATCACCGTGCCGCCGGGCGAATTCGTGAAAGAAATGCGCGGAATTTTTTTGCGCAACGGGCACTTCGACGGCGATCAGTAGTTCCTGCGCCGACAGCGCCGTCTCGTAAATTCCTGTGAAGAACTCCCCGGCCGCAATTCGCCGCTCGCCGGTTTGACCGCTAACAACGATGGTCGCATTCAGCGCGACCACGCTGGCCGGCAGTTCGGAAGCGGGATCGGCGTGCGCAAGGCTGCCGCCGAGGGTGCCCCTGTTGCGGATAGCAGGATGCGCGACATGTGCGGCCGCTTCCGTCAGCAACGGCGCGTGCGCTGCAATTTCGGGCGATCGCAAGAGATCAACATGGCGCGTCAGCGCACCGATGCTGAGGATATCGCCCCTCACCGCAATTCCGCGCAGTTCGGTGATCTCGCCGATATCGACGATCAGTTCGGGAGAGATCAAACGCAGATTCATCGCGGGCATCAGGCTCTGGCCGCCTGACAGCACCTTCGCCTTGTCGCCGTACGCGACGAGCAGTTCCAGCGCGTTCGCGACGCTGGTTGCGCGTGCGTAGCTGAAAGCCGAGGCTTTCATTGGCGACCTCCCCCGGCCGGATTTGGCGTATTTTCCAGAATTAGAGGGCGGCGACTATCAAAGGTCAAGTTTGTTTATCGAACTACTATTTCGAGGGTCTCGATTTTTGGACTTGTGATATCTTCGCCAACAACGCACGGTTTGGTTCTCACCAAATCGGCTCGGAAAGGAGGAGGCGATGAATCTGGGTTTCTTCACGATGCCGATTCACCCTCCCGAAAAGGATTGGCGGCTATCCCTGCGGGAAGACCGGGAAGCCTTCTTGCTGGCCGATGAATTGGGGTTTACCGAAGGCTATGTCGGCGAACACATTACCGACCGAGTCGAGAACATCACTTCTTGCATCGCGTTCATCGCATGGATCGCAGCCGCCACCAAGCAGATCAAGCTGGGTACCGGCACGATTAACATGCCGAACACCCATCCGGCCGTTGTCGCCGCTAGCGTGGCAATGCTCGATCACATGCTTGAGGGACGATTGATTCTCGGAATAAGCCCCGGTGGACTTCTGTCGGACGCGGAATTGTTCGGCAACCTCGATGCCAATCGCAACGAGATGTTTCTCGAATCGATCAATCAGGTTCTGGATATCTGGGCCGGCGAGCCGCCTTACAATTTTCAAGGGAAATACTGGAACATCTCGACGCAAAGGACCCTGATCAGGGATATCGGCCAGGGATACATCGGGCGGCCACTGCAGCTGCCGCATCCGCCGATCGTCGTGACCGCCGTCGCGCCGTTCTCGAAGGGCGTTACCGAGGCTGCCGCGCGCGGCTGGGATCCGATTTCGGCGAATTTTCTGATGCCGGTCTGGGTGAAAAGCCACTGGCCCAGATATGTCGAGGGCTGCGAGCGCGGCGGTCGCGTTGCCGATCCTGCAAACTGGCGCGTCGCAAAGAGCGTCTTTGTTGCCAAGGACGCGTCGACAGCAAAAGCCTACGCGACCGCTCCGGACGGGCCTTATGTCTACTATTATCGCTCATTGTTCACCAAACTGAAAATGAGCGGACGCATCGAGCTGTTCAAGACGCGCCGCGACCAGCCTGACCATGAAGTGACGCTGGAGACGATCTGCGACAAGCTGATCATCTACGGAACGCCGGAGAGCGTTACGGATCAGTTGCTCGCTTTTCAAGACGAGATTGGCAAGTTCGGTACGCTCTTGTATGCCGGCAAGGACTGGAAAGATCGCGAACTTGGACGGCAATCCATGATTATGATGGCTGAAAAGGTCATGCCGCGCGTTAACGCAGGGATCTTGAAACAGTCCAAGGCCGCGGAATAGTCTGCAGCCAACTCCGAGAATGCTGACTGTGGCTCTGACCGATCGCATCCCCTATCAGGCGCAAGTCGACCGGCCGAGGCTAAAGCTGCCGGGCGGCAAGAAACTCGCGGTGTGGGTCATCCTCAACGTCGAAGAATGGCGGATCGAGAGCGCGATGCCGCGAACGGTGCTGACCCCACCGATGGGGCAGCCGCTGTTGCCGGATGTGCCCAACTGGTCCTGGCATGAATACGGTATGCGCGTCGGGTTCTGGCGGCAGTTCAAGGCGCTCACGGAGCGGAATATGCCGGTGACATTGGCCTTGAATGCAAGCGTATGCAGCTCCTATCCGCGCGTTGCTTCAGCCGCGCTCGAGGCCGGCTTTGAATTCATGGGCCACGGGTTCGTTCAGGGCCCGATGCACAGACTGGACAACCAGGCCGATACGATCAAACGGGCCGTCGACACCATCGCCAAGTTCACAGGCAAGGCGCCGAGATCGTGGGAAAGTCCGGGGCTGACGGAGACCGAGGAAACCCTGGATCTATTGCGCCTCAACGGCATCGAATATTTGGCGGACTGGGTGATCGACGATCTTCCGCAGGATATCACAACACCCAACGGTACAATCACGACAATTCCGTATTCAGTGGAGACCAATGATATTGTCATCCATGCATTGCAGCATCTTTCTTCCGAGCAATTTCTGAAGCGCTGTACCGATCAGTTTGATCGGTTGTACCTTGAGGGCGCAACGAACGCGCGGATCATGGCAATCTCCATTCACCCCTACATCACCGGTGTCCCGCATCGCATCAAATATCTGGAGGCTTTGCTCGACTACGTCATCGCCCATGAAGGCGTTGCGCTGATGACCGCGAGCGAGATCGGCGACTGGTATCGAAGCGAAATGGCAAAACTCTAATTCCGATGGATGGTCCGCAACAGTGCTGAACCGAACTGCTTGCGGCGATCGCCCCGGGGATAGCCTGGGCGATGGTTTCTTTCTCACGGCTTACGCGTCAGTAAGGTGTCATCAGCGGCAAGAAATCGGCCGTAACTGCTATGAGCAAACAGCAGCGGCTCTCTCCGGTTGTAGGCATAGGCCTCGACCGCACCAAGGAAAATCACATGGTCGCCGCCATAATATCGATTGGCTGCGCGGCATTGAAAGTTTGCAACGCTGTCCGCAAGAATCGGCGCGTTGCCAAGGCCAGGTGTCCATTGAACCCCGGCAAATTTGTCCTCGGAAGATTTTGCGAATTTGCTCGCAAGCGCTTGCTGCGATGCGCCAAGGACATTGACCGCGAAATGGCTGGCGTCCTGGAATACGCTCATGCCCTGAGAAAAAATCCCCAGGCTCCAGAGTACGAGCGGCGGGTTCAGCGACACCGACGCGAACGAATTGCAGGTCAACCCGTGGGGTTTCCCGTCAGCCGCGGCGGCCGTGATAATGGTAACGCCGGTGGCAAACGTGCCCAGCGCGTTACGAAAATCCCGCGGATCGATTGGCGAGTGATCGCGGGCCAGTTCGTTGGCTGGATCTGGACTGATCGGATGCTTTGGCGCGTCGGTCATCCGGCGGCCTCAAAGCGTCAAGTTTTCGGATGGCAGGTCAAGCGCAACACGGCCGTAGTTGGTGCCAGCGGCATCGAAATTGAACGCGATGTGCGAATTGATCGCGTGCGCATCGCGAAACTGCCGCTGTAGCATTCCGCTTGTGAATAGTCCGCGCGCTCCACTTGCCGCGAATAACAGCGACACCGCTTCGGTGCAGAGATTGACGGAATAAGCCCCGTCGCGGCGCGATTTGGTCTTTGCCGGCATATCCGGAATGTGGCCGCGCCTTGCCTCCGCCATCGCCTCGATGCATGCCGAGCGCATGATCAGGCGCGCCGCATCGATCTTCGCCGAAGCTTCGGCAATCTTGATCTGGGTGCTCTGCAGGTCGGCAAGCCTGGCGCGATTGTAGGTCGATGCGCGGTGCCGCGCGACATCGACATAATCATCCAGACAGGCCTGCGCATTCCCCAAGGCTGCGCCGGAAAGCACATACGGAAACAAGGAGAACACCGGCAGCGCATAAAGGGCATTTGGATTGGCGGCGCTGCCCGGGGTCGGGCCACCGGCGAGGTCGCTCACCGCGATCGTCATCGGCTCGGCAACAAAGGCATCCTCGACTTCGACGTCATTCGATCCCGTTCCCCGCAAGCCTGCAGAATTCCACGTGTCTTTGATTTTGTAGTCGCTTTTGTTAAGCAGAAAGATGCGGTATTCGATACCGTCGGCTTCGTCGTCGGACGAAACAACGCTGGCAAGCATATTCCATTCGCTGGAATCCGCCCCCGAGGAGAACGGCCATCTGCCTCGCAGCACATATCCGCCTTCGACTTTTCTGGCGCGACCGGCCGGAAATATGAAGGAGGATGCAATCAGAGCGTCGGGGTCCTTGTTCCAGACCAGATCCTGGGCGCGCTTGTCGAACATGCCCAGCATCCAGTGATGGCTCGCGAGATTGGCGAAGTTCCAGGCCACTGATGCGTCGGCTTGCCCGAGCGCATCGGCGCAATCGACCAGCGCGACATAATCGAATTCCGCGCCTCCCACCCTCTTCGGCTGCACGATCCGGAACAAACCAGAGTCATGCAAATCGCGTTCGGTCTCCGGCGGCAGACGCCGCAACTCCTCCGTCCGGGCAGCGCGCTCGCGGAATATTGGGATGAGCGCTTTGGCACGTGCAATCATGGCCGCATAGGCGCGGTCGTCCGTATCCGGCCCCGGGGGCAGATTTGTGTTTGGCATCCGACCAACACCTGCCATTTTGACGTCCTTGCTATCTCGCCCGTCGTGCGGTTTTGAGATACGAACGATCGGGATGGAGAGAGGCAAAACGCCTCTCTTCATTTTGCCGCGTCGCGACCAAAGCTGGTTGACCGGCCGAAGCTACTTGACGATTGTTTGTCGCCTGATCACTAATTAAGGCGCGGCCGGCGTTGCCCGTCAATCGAATTCGACAGAAAAGAACTCTCATGGACAAGACCGTTGGAATCGTCGGGCTTGGCATTATGGGCGGCGCGATTGCGCGCAATCTTATCGATCGTGAATGGCACGTGATCGGTTTTGATATCGACGCCGCTCGACGATCCGAGCTTGCGCTTGCCAATGTCACAATCGCCGACGACGTCCGCCAACTGGCGCGCGATGCGCCCATCATCATGACCAGCCTTCCCAATCCGGCCGCGGTCGAGGATGTCGCGCAAGCTATCGCCAGTTCCGGTCAATCTCGACGAATTGTGGTCGAACTCTCGACGCTCAGCATCGCCGACAAGCTCCGCTTCGAGGCCCTCCTGAAGAAAGCCGGGCACGTCGCGCTCGACTGTCCCCTGAGCGGAACCGGGGCGCAGGCGAAGATTCGCGACCTCGTCGTCTACGCCAGCGGCGACAGCAACGCCATTGCACAATGCATGAATCTGTTCTCCGACTTCGCCAAGCAAAGCGCCGACCTCGGAAGCTTCGGCAATGGCAGCCGGATGAAATTCATCGCCAATCATCTGGTAGCTATACACAACGTCGCCGCAGCAGAGGCCATGATTTTGGCACAGCGCGCCGGGCTCGATCCGAAAATGGTGGTCGACATGGTCGGCCCGGGCGCTGGCGGCTCGCGGATGTTTCAGATGCGAGCGCCGATGATGGTGGAAGGCATTTATGAGCCTGCAACCATGAAAGTTGCGACCTGGAAAAAGGACATGGCGATCATCGCCGAGTTTGCCAAGGACGTTGGCTGCGCGACCCCTCTGTTTACGCTGACCCAGCCCGTGTACGCAGCAGCGATGGCCATGGGACTGGGCGACCAGGACACGGCGGTAGTGTTCGAAGTGTTGAAGAAAACCATTGCTACCGATTCCAAATCTGACGCTCGGAATCGGGACTAGCAGCCTCGCACCGCCTCGCCCGAACAACCACCTCAACAAGGTCAATCCAATGATCGATCGCAAGAATCGCTATGGTCGCACCGCCGCACGCATCCACGACGTCGACGGCCTCGCCCGGCGTCCGGCGTCCGTCACCATCGATATTCACGCCCATATCGTTGTCCCCCAAGCCGCCAAGCTGGCGCAGCCGCATATCGACATAAGCCGGATGCCGCTCGCGTATTATTCGGATGCTACCAGCAAGGAAATCAATGCGCAGCAGGAGAAGGACGTGCGCGAAGTTATGACCACGATCGACCGCCGTCTGTTTGATCTCGACAAGATGGGCATCGACATTCAGGTCGTGGCGCCGGCGCCGGGCCAGTGTTACTATTCGATCGACCCGAAAATCGCGGAAGCCGCCCACCGCCTCGCCAATGAAGGCGTGGTGGAGTATTGCTCGCGCAAGTCCGACCGGTTTGTCGGGCTCGGCGTCGTTACACTACAGGAACCGGATGTCGCGGTCCGCGAGCTCGACTACGTCATGAACGAACTAAAACTGAAGGGCGTCGAGATCCTGACCAATGTCGATGGCCAGGAATTATCCGATCCGAAATTCCGGCCGTTCTTTGCGAAAGCCGAACAGCTCGGGGCATTCATCATGATGCATCCGAACGGATTCACCCACGGCGAACGACTGACTCATTTCTATTTCAACAATGTCCTGGGAAATCCGCTCGATACCACGCTCGCGCTTCACAACCTGATTTTCTCGGGAACGCTGGCACGCTTCCCCGATTTGAAGCTGATGGCCGTGCACGGTGGCGGCTATCTTCCCGGCTATTCCGGCCGGATCGATCACGCCTGGGGCGCGCGGCAGGATGCTCATGGCGAACTACCATTACCGCCGACGACCTATCTGCGGCAGGTCTATCTGGACACAGTGGTCTTTACCTATCACCAACTGGCATATCTGATCGACGTCTTCGGCCCCGACCGGATCGTGATGGGCACCGACTACCCATTCGATATGGCCGAATATAATCCGATCGGGCATATCGCGGGAGTGCACGGGATGGACGACGCGACATTAGCTCAGATTGCCGGCGGAAATGCCGCCAGAGTGCTTGGCCTTGATGTCTAGCGCGTATTCCGCAAAAAATCCCTCGGACTTGCCGCACCGATCAAAAAACGTCGTCTTTACGGGCGTCGAAATGCAATCCGATCGTCCCGTCTGCCTTGAACCCCTATCGGCTTCGGAGCGACACATCCCTGCGCCGGCCCGCCGGTGCATTTCGCATGCAGGGGTATCATGGAAGACCTGTTCGAATTTTTGTTCGGCGCCAGCGGGCGCATCAACCGGGCCAGATACTGGCGCTCGACTCTCCTCTTTACGGTGGCCGGGCTGATGGCCGCCGTGATCCTGTTTACCGCCGCCGGCATTGCCGCGCCGCTCTTCATCATCATGGTGGTCCTTGTCCTCATTCCTTGGCTGCTGTGGGGGTTTTCCATCACCACCGAGCGGCTGCATGACCGCGACAAGAGCGCCTGCTGGCTGGTGGTGTTCTACCTGGTGCCGGGCGTGCTCGGCCAGCTAGCAAAAACAGCATGGTTTTTCGGAGCCACAGGCGCGGTACTGCACTATACATTCGCGCTGGCAAGTTTCGCGCTCACGATCTGGGGATTTGTCGAAATCGGCTGCCTGCGCGGCACCGCAGGCTCAAACACATACGGACCCGACCCGCTTTTACAGTCTGGACGGCGGGGCTGAACGGCCAGGATCCAAAAAACAAAAAAAGCCCGGCGGCCGTCAGGCCACCGGGCGAATTTCGCATGCTTGGAAAGAGATACTTGCTGGCTCATACCCCGCAAGTACGGTTCAAATGTTCAAGTCATCGCCGCGCATCCCCAAGCATCCCCGTTTCCGCAACATGACTACGATTATATCGCGCTGTCCCGGGCGCCATCAGCTGTTTTGCTTCGTACCGTTCCAAAGACTCCCGCCTTGGCAAGCGATGCGATGCGGGCATCGTCGTAGCCGAGTGTCTTGCGCAAAACATCCTTTGTATGCTCGCCCAGCAAGGGCGCGGCGACTGGGTCGGCGGCCGGCGTCAGGTCAAGGCGGAGCGGCGATTCGATATTGGGGATCGAGCCTGCGGCCGGGTGCGGGATCTGGCTGACGCGATGGCGTTCGCGCACTTCCGGCGAGTTAAAAGCCTCCTCGACAGTACGCAGATAACCGACAGGGATATTGGCTGACTTCATCTTCGCCACCCAATGTTCGCGAAGGTCTTGCGCAAAGATGCCGGCAAGGATCGAGCGCAGTTTCTCCTTGTTGGCCGTTCGTGAACGTCGGTCGGCGAATTCACCGCTGGCGAGATCCGGCCGGCCGAGCACTTCGATGACGAGGCGGCGATACAGCCGATCATTGGCGCAAGCGATATAAAACGGCGCGTCGGAGCCATGATAGACACCGACTGAGGGTGATCCGTTCGGTGAATTCCCCTGACGGCTCGGGTTCACACCGGTCATCAAATAGGCCATGCCATAAAATCCGGTCATGCCGAGCGCCACGTCGAACAGCGCCACCTCAACATGCTGGCCGCGGCCGAGCCGGTCGCGGGCGAACAGCGCCAGCAGGATGGCGTTGCAGGCTGACATGCCCGTGACCATGTCGATCGCGGGCGGTCCGGTCCGCACCGGCGGCCCTTCCGGAAAGCCGTTGAGCGACATGAATCCGCTTTCAGCCTGCGTGATCGGATCAAAACCTGGACGGGATGCAAACGGTCCCTGGCGGCCGTAGGCTGAGATCGAGCAATAGACCAGGCGAGGATTGGTCGGCGCTACGGACGCATAGTCAAGGCCATGCTTTTTCATGACGCCGGCGGAAAAGTTTTCCACCACGACATCTGCCCGCGCGATCAAATGCCGCGCGATGTCGCGCGCCTCTGGCTTGGTGAGATCAAGAGCAATGCCGCACTTGTTGCGATTCAAACTGATAAAGGCCGCGCTTTCGCCGGCGAGATCGGCATGCTCATAGCTGCGCGTATCGTCGCCGCCGTCCGGATTCTCTATCTTGATGACTTCGGCGCCAAAATCGGCGAGCGTTTGCGTGCAGGCCGGCCCGGCGACGACCCGGGTGAAATCCACCACCAGCAAACCGTTTAGGGCTGTCGGCGCGCCTTTCGCCCGCGGCGCGCGATCCGGTAATTGCGGTCTGGCAGTCATGATCCGTCTATTCCCTTCCGGTATTGACCAGCGCCACGTTGGCGGTCGCGCGCGACTGTAAGGTCTATCTCCAGAAGTTCAACGCTGGCAATCCCTTGAGACGCATGCGCGCCTTGCGCGATCCGGCTGCGTCACCGGATAGACTTGCGCCAATACAGCGTATTGGGCCAGGCCCATGGATATTGCGGCTGGTATAGCTGATAACCGGCCCGGATGAAGTTGTTGGCGGAGGCGAGATTGTCGGTGGTATCCGAGACGACGAAGCTCCATCCATTGTGCCTTGCACGTAATTCCAGCGCGCGCATCAAGCGCAATTGAAGCCCATTCCCGTGATGCTTCTTCAGCACGCCGACACGGAAAAAATATCCCGCATTATATGCACGTGTCGACGGAACGACTCCGGCAAAGGCAACCGGCAAAAGGCAACCGGCATCCTTTCGAGATACGCGAGCCACCAATGTCCCCAATCGAATTCCGGAATGGCAGCGCCATCAAAGAATGTCAGGCGATGGAGGTCAGCGAGCGTATCTGCGATTTCGTCATCATGGGCGTCGACCTCGCGTATCCTGTACATCGGCCAGACCTTCATATCCCGCCTCGCAACCGAGACGATTTCTTACCTCGCGCTGAAACCAGCGCCGAGGCGTAAAAAGCTGGCCGCCGCTTCTTGCCAAAGCGGATAGCGCCGCGCAAAAACGGGTATCGCCTTGTTCTTGCAATATTAAATTGCCACCAGCATGAGGGCGGTGAACCAGTGTAATTGCCTCGAAAATGTGCCGCGGCTTCGGTTGGAACCTGGGCGGATGAACTTCGTTGCTGGTGTGCGGAGATTCAGATGGCTCAGAAAAGCACCGCGCACCGAAGCAGCAATCCCATCCCGCTACCCGGGAAGATTTCCGTAGGGATGACCGTCAACGGCATCGAGACCAAAGCCGAAATTGCTCCGTGGGTCACTCTGCTGGACCTGTTGCGGGATCATCTCGACCTTACCGGCACCAAGAAGGGCTGCGACCACGGTCAGTGCGGCGCGTGCACGGTGCTGGTAGACGGGCGGCGCGTCAATTCCTGCCTGACGCTCGCCGTGATGAAGGATGGCGCCAAGGTCACTACCATCGAAGGGCTCGCGCCTGACGGCGTGCTGCATCCCTTGCAGCAGGCGTTTATCGACCATGACGCGTTCCAGTGCGGCTATTGCACGCCGGGCCAGATCTGTTCGGCCGCAGGCTTGATCGCCGAAGGCAAGGCGAAAAGTGCCGACGACATTCGCGAATTGATGAGCGGCAATATCTGCCGCTGCGGCGCCTATCCCAACATCGTGGCGGCGATTCAGCAGGCGATGGAAAAGGTGGACGCCAAGCCATGATCAATTTCCAATACGCCCGAGCCAACGATGTGGCCGACGCGGTGCGCCAGATCGCCGCCGACCCAACCGCCAAATTCATCGCTGGCGGCACCAACCTCATCGACCTGATGAAGGAAAATGTCGAACGCCCTTCACGGCTGATCGACATCTCCCGGCTTCCTCTCAAATCGGTCGAGGAAACGGCGGACGGCGGGCTACGCATCGGCGCGCTCGTGCCGAATTCCGACCTCGCTTATCATCCCCTGATCCAGCAGCGATATCCGCTGTTGGGAAGCGCGATCCTGGCCGGCGCGTCGCAGCAATTGCGCAACATGGCCTCCACAGGCGGAAATCTCCTGCAACGCACGCGCTGCTTCTACTTCTACGATACAGCGACGCCGTGCAACAAGCGCGAGCCCGGCTCGGGATGCTCGGCCATCGACGGCCTCAACCGGATCAGCGCTATCCTAGGCACCAGCGAGACCTGCATCGCAACGCACCCTTCCGACATGTGCGTCGCGCTCGCCGCGCTTGAAGCCAGAGTGCATGTAGCAGGCCCCAACGGCGAACGCATGATCGCGTTCAGCGATTTCCATCGGCTGCCCGGCAATACGCCGCAGCTCGATAACAGCCTGCATCCAAACGAGATCGTTACCGCCGTCGAGCTTCCGGCGGACGGTTTTGCGAAGAACTACTCCTACCTGAAGATCCGCGATCGTCTCTCCTATGCATTCGCGCTGGTTTCGGTCGCCGCCGCATTGGAGCTGGAAGGCGGTACGATCAGGCAGGCGCGTCTGGCCCTTGGCGGCATCGCGCACAAGCCATGGCGGGATACGGCGGCCGAAGACGCATTGCGCGGACAGCCGGCGAACCAGGCAACCTTTGCACATGCAGCGGACCTTCTCCTGCGTGACGCCAAGGGTTTTGCCCACAACACGTTCAAGATCGAGCTGGCACGTCGCAGCATTGTCCGGGCGCTGACGCAGGCGGCACAGGCAACGCCACAATTACAATCCGACAAGAAAATCCGCTGAGGCAGCCCATGGCGAACTACATCGGCACTGCCACCTCGCGCGTCGACGGTCGCGCCAAAGTCACCGGCGAAGCCAAATATGCCGGCGAGTTCAATGCAAGCGGCCTCGCTTATGGCAGCGTCATCGAGTCAACGATCCCGAAAGGCCGTATCGTGCGGATCGACGCCAGCGAAGCGCTGCGTGTCGAGGGCGTGTTTGAGGTGCTCACTCATCAAAACCGTCCCCGCATGGCCAAGAGTGACGACGCCTGGAAGGACGATGTCGCGCCGGAAGACGGTTCGCCGTTCCGCCCACTTTACGACGACATAATCAAGTTCAGCGGTCAGCCGATCGCGCTGGTGCTAGCCCAGGAGTGGGAAATCGCGCGCTACGCTGCCTCGCTCGTGCGGATCGAGTATGAAAAGCAGGCATTTGCCACTGACCTGCATAAAGAGCGAGACCGGGCGTTTGTCGTCAAGAAGCCCGAAAAGCTGCGAGGCGACGCTGAGAAAGCCTATGCGGCAGCCGACGTGCGTCACGAGGCTGATTATTTCATTCCGACCGAGTATCACGACCCGATGGAATTATTTGCCTCCACGGTAATGTGGGACGGTGGCGGCAAGCTCACGGTCTACGACAAGACGCAGGGTGTGCAGAACGTGCAACGTTATCTGTGCAGCGTGTTCGACAAGCAGGGGAACGAGGTTCGCGTCGTATCGCCGTTCGTCGGCGGCGCGTTCGGTTCCGGCCTCCGTCCCCAGTATCAGGTGGTGCTGGCCGTACTGGGAGCGCTGAAACTGGAACGCTCGGTGCGTCTTGTGCTGACGCGTCAGCAGATGTATGGACTGGGCTACCGGCCAGCCACCATTGAGCGGCTTGCGCTCGGTGCAAAGGCGGATGGAACGCTTGACGCCATCACCCACGAGGCGATCTCCGTCACCTCGCAATTCGAAGATTTCTCGCGCAACGACACCGGCTGGTCGGCGCTGCTCTACAAATCCGCTAACGCCAAGTATGTGCATAGACTGGCTCGGCTCGACGTTCCCACTTCTAGCGACATGCGCGCGCCTGGCGCTGCGACTGGCGTCTATGCCCTCGAAAGCGCGATGGACGAACTCGCGGTGGCGCTGAAGCTTGATCCAATCGAGCTAAGACTGCGCTGCTACTCGGATCGGGACCAGAACGAAGACATTCCCTACAGCAGCAAGCGGCTGCGTGAATGCTACCGCCAGGGGGCAGAAGCTTTTGGCTGGAATAAGCGGAAGCCGGAGCCGCGCTCAATGCGCGACGGCAGCGAGCTTGTAGGCTGGGGCATGGCGACGGGCGTTTGGGAAGCATTGCAGATGCCGGCGGCCGCTCGCATCGTCCTGACCGCGAACGGACACGCGGAAGTCTCCTGTGCAGCTTCCGATATCGGCACCGGCACGTACACGATCATGGCGCAGGTTGCCGCCGATACGCTGGGCCTTCCGATCGAGAACATCAGCATCAAGCTCGGCGATTCCACCCTGCCGCAAGCGCCGGTGGAAGGCGGATCGTGGATGGCGGCTTCGGCCTCGCACGCGGTTGCGGCGACGGCCGAAGAGGTTCGCAGGGAGCTGCTGGCCCTGGCCAAATCAATGAAGGGGTCACCGCTGGCGGACGCAAAGCTGGAAGACATCGTGTTTGCGGATGGCACGCTCGTCAGCAAGGCGGAAACGAGCCGCGCGGTCTCGATCGCTGATGTGATGCGGCACGGTGCGGCCGACCGGATCGAAAAGGAGAAGACCAACAACTTCCCGGATGACGGTTCGCACGCGCGCAATACGCATTCGGCAGTGTTCGTCGAAGTGAAGGTGGATGAACAACTCGGCGTCATCCGCGTTACCCGCGTCGTCAGCGCGATCGCGTGTGGTCGGGTCCTGAACACCAAGACCGCGCACAGCCAGATCATGGGCAGCGTGGTGGGGGGCATCGGCATGGCGCTGCACGAGGAGACGCTGTTCGATCACAGATTCGGCCGCATCATGAATCCCAACATCGCCGAGTATCATGTGCCGGTGAATGCGGACGTGCACGACATCAAGGTGATCTTCGTCGACGAACCGGATCAGATCGTCAATCCGCTGGGCATC
>VAZH01000335.1 GCA_005884465.1 Alphaproteobacteria bacterium
GGCCATCCGCCGCGCACCGCAATATCCGAATAACTCAGCGCCGCTTCCCTAATTCGCTGCGCGGTGCCTTCGTCATAGGTCGGCTCGTGCGATAGCGCCAAAGCCGCCGCCGAACGCGATTCGGGGGTGGATGCGACGGCCGGCTTTGCCGGTGCCGCTTGCGCAGGACTTGCCCCGCGCGCCGGCGCCGCTGTTGCCGGTTTGGCGGGCAGCGGTGCTGTGCCGGAGCCAGCGACGCCCGAGCCTTGGCCAAAGGCCGGCACAGTCGCAAGCATCATGGCGACGGCAATATTGGTCGTTCTTCGCATGTCTATCAAAAGCCCCGGACCAGCACGACGTGGCCTGGCGCGGCGATAGTCGCCAGCCGACCAGCTTGCGTTGATCGATCGTCTCCGCGGCGCCGCAAGCCAGGTCAGCGAGTGCCTACTCTTCGTTCGCGGCAATCGATTCCATCAAGGACACCAGCTGACGCTGCACGGTTTGATCCTTGATTTTGCTATAGGCCCGCAGCAATCTCAGGCTGAACGCGCTATCGAGAAACAACAGGCTCTCGACCTCCCGCGCCTTGCCGTCGCCGTCATAGAAGAATGTGACGGGTACGTCGAGCGCGGTGGCGATTTGCTGGAGACGGGCGGCGCCGACACGGTTGACGCCCTTCTCATATTTTTGAACCTGCTGAAAGCTGACGCCCAGCTTGTCGCCGAGCTCCGCCTGCGAGATTCGTTGCTCGACGCGCCGCAGCCGGATCCGCTTCCCCAGTTCAATGTCGGGTTTGCCGGCACTGCGCTGCTTCATTCTCTTCGCTGCTGATTTGATCATTCTGGTTTTACCGCCCTTCGGTCGAGAAACCCCCGAATAGATGGGTCAGGGATTCACCCTTATATACCGCCTTAAATTCCCGCGGATGGACGAATTCGTCCTTAAACCACGGGAATTTTGCGGGATTGAAAGCTTCCACCAGCCAGTCGATCATGTGCCGCACCCTGGGGATGCGGCCGGTGCCGGGGTGATAGGAAAGCCAAATATCGAATGGCCGGTGCAGCTCGATTTCGAGAGGTATCATCTTCCCGCCAAGCGCGCAGGCGTAGGTCGGAAACACGCCGATACCGGCTCCATTGGCGACGGCCCAATAGTGGGCGCTGCTCACATTGGTCTTCATCACCAGCACATCGCGTGGGGAATAGCCCGGAAACAAGCTTTCGAAAGCCTCCTTGGCCGCGATCTGGTCGGTGACCTGCATCACCAGCCGGTGCTTGACCAATTCCTCAGCGGTTGTCGGGGCGCCGTAAGTGTCGAGATATTTCCGGCTGGCAAAGAACATCAAATGCATTCTGCCGAGCCGGACCAGCTTGACATCAAGCGCGGCCGGCCGCGACAGATGGATCGCAATGTCGGCCTCATGCCTCGAGACGTCGGCAGAGCGCATCGCACACTGGAGATCGACGAGAATATTCGGGAACGATTGCTGGAATTCGACAAGGCGCGGGGCCAGCCAAAATGTGCCCAGACCTTCGGTGATGGCAACCCGGACCTCGCCTGAGAGAGTGTTGGTGACCGAACTGCCGGCGCGCAGCAGGTCGAACGAAGCGGCCTCCATGCGTTCCACTGCCGAAACAACCAGCGAACCTTCCTCCGTCAGGCGGGTACCATGGGCGTCGCGCGTGAACAGGGTGGCGCCTATTTGCCGCTCAAAATCGTCGATGCGCCTGCGGACGCCATTGATGGACAGCTCAAGCCGCTCCGCCGCGGATCGGAAACTTCCGCAACGCACCACTTCCAGAAAAACTCTGGCCGCGTCCCAATCGGTGAGGCTACCGAGAGCAGCCTTATTGCGTTCCTCCTGGGGAACGCCCCTTTCCAGCGCGAGATGCATACAGGGCCCCTTCCGCTTGGTAAACTTGGCAGAATATCGAGCGATCCACAACCATGACGGGTCCGGCGTCCCCGGATTTTGACGTTTTTGCAGACGGTCCAGGCCGATGGCCCGGAATCTCCGGAGGCGCGGGCCTCAGCCCGTGCTGCCTTCGAAAGGAAGCCGCGTGACTTCAGTTGTAAGCCTTCGGACATTTGCGAATTCATCGAGCGTTCCGATTGTCGTTTTTGTGGATATGCAGCAGGAATATCTGGCGAAGCCTCGGCTGCTTGCGATTTCCGAAATCGATCGCGCGCTGGACAATTGCCGAAAGGTTCTGGACCATTCGCGCAAAATCGGCCTGCCGGTCGCATTCATCCGCCTGCTCAACGAATCGGCCTTTTTCAACCGTGCAACGCCGTTTGCGCGTTGGATCGAGGGTTTTGAGCCGTATCGCAACGAAATGGTATTCGAGCGAAACAGCCCGTCATGCTACTCTTGCGAACCATTCGCCGCATTGGTGAACCAAAGCCGGGGTGGCATCGTGATTGCCGGATTTGCGGGCGAATCGGCCTGCCTGTCGACTTTGATCGATGCGTACCACCGCAATCACAAGGTCACTTATCTGTGCGACGCATCGGCCAGTCACGCACTCGACGAGATGCCGGCGGACGAGATCCACCGCGCGGTCTCCAAGATATCCGGAGTTTATGGAGAGGTATATGAAACGTCAGACTGGATCGCCGCGACTTTACCTCGCAAGTTCGGTAACGGAACAAACGCTGGTGGCTAATTCAGAAGCACGATTGCATTCGGTTCTCGCAACCCTTGAGGAGTGCCGGGATGCCCTCACCCACAGCAGCGATCGCGAGACGGCACTATTGGTCTCGGTGGCAATTCTCGAGCTTCGGATGAAACTCAACCGAATTGCCGACTCGGACTTGAAGGCTTTATGTGATGCAATGTTGCCGGACGAGGCGCCGGCGGAAAGATCGCAGCAGGCGAAATCGCCGCAAGCCCAGCGCCGGCGTCCCCTGCTGAAGCTGGTGAAATAGCAGCCCCAGCCCTATCCAGCCTGCGGCTTCCACGATCCGTAGTGTTGCGGCGGCGCTGCCCGCTTGGGCCGGCGCGATGCCGCATTGTTGATCGAGAAAATCCCCCGCTATCGCCAGTGCGATTGCGGATTTTCGCGCATCCGCTACATCAGGCCGGATCAACCCGGTACTCCCCGCTGTCAGGCCTCGCCACGACAACGAGCCGAAAATCATCAACGATGACTGCATGATTCACGATGTCTCGATCCCCGCGGCGCTGATTGCCGGTCTGGTCAGCTTTCTATCGCCGTGCGTACTGCCTTTGGTGCCGCCTTATCTGATTTATCTCACTGGCGCGACCATAGAGCACGTCGCCAATGACCAGGCGGTGTCATCCTCGAAGCGCGCCGTGATGATATCGGCTGCCATGTTCGTGCTCGGCTTTTCGACCGTGTTCGTGGCGCTCGGTGCCAGCGCGTCGCTGATCGGAGCGCTGATCCATGCCTGGTCGGCGGAGCTCGCTGTTGTCGCCGGCATCGTCATCATCGTCATGGGCCTGCACTTTCTCGGGCTGACGCGAATCGCATTCCTGATGCGGGAAGGGCGGCTGCCTATATCAAAGCCCGTGGGTTTGTGGGGGGCCTATGTGATGGGCCTGGCCTTTGCGTTTGGCTGGACGCCCTGCATTGGGCCGATCCTCGCAGCCATCCTGTCGATCGCTGCCGCTGAGGCGACGGTGGCGAAGGGCGCAGCCCTGCTCGCGGTCTATTCCGCAGGGCTGGGAATTCCGTTTCTGATCGCGGCCTTCATGGTCGAGCAGTTCTCCACGCTGTTCTCGCGGATGAAGCAACATCTGGCCAGTGTCGAGCGGACGATGGGCGTGCTGATGATCATCACCGGCATCGGCTTTCTCACCGGCA
>VAZH01000328.1 GCA_005884465.1 Alphaproteobacteria bacterium
CAAAACGTCGCGTGTGTTGTAGAAATGCACGATCTGCTTCAGGCTCGTGAAATATCCGTTATGTCCGTAGGCCTTCACAAAGGCCGGATAGGGCCGCTTGTCCACATTGCGCAGAGTCGGCACCTGAACTCGCGCCTGGTTATCTGGCGCCAGCTTCAGCCATCGCGCATCCACCGCGGAGGGCTGGCTGAGCAGATGCCCTCGAATGAGAAAAGTGCCGACGCCGCCGTCGACGAATGACCGCCCTTGCGGATTGGCGACATAGCCCAATGCGTCGGGCCGATTTTCCGCATAGTAAGGGAGCCTCGGATTGGCGGGAGTTCCGATGTTGCTGGCGGTGAAGTCCGTGAACAGCGGGTCCTCCCCGGGCCCGCCGTCACGGTGACAGGTGTTGCATTGCGCCCTGCCGCGGAACAGATCGTATCCCTGTTGCTCCTGCGAAGTGAACTGCGTTTTTTTCGCGAGCACCGCGTCGTACTTCGAGGTAAACGACGTCACCTCGGCGGAGGCCTCATAGCCGGCGATGGATTGCGCCATCTGATCGAAAGTGGTGCCAGCCCGGCCGCGATCGATAGGGCCAAGGTGAACCGGCAACGGCTCGCCGGCGGTCGGCGGCCCGGGCCGGTCGCAGACCTGCTCCACATCGCCCGGCCACCCGATCGCGAAGGCCTGTGGTCCCCACACGCTTTCGAACAGGGCGCGATAGGGCCGCTGCGAGGCGCGATAGACCGCGCAGGCGATGTCGGGGAGGCCCATTTCCACCGGGTTGGTCGGCGGACCTTCCGCCTGCTCGGCGGCCGGATTGCCCAACCGGCGTCCTGTCGCACGCATGTCCCAGAAATTGCCGCCGACCAGGTCACCCTGCCCGGGATTATAATGCAACACCGGCGAGAGCGGCGCGTAGGCGTGCGATTGCGGCTTGCGATCGCTGAACCGCGTCCGCACCGAGCCGGGATAGGAGCCCGTAGTCCGGTTCAACTCCGACACCGGACCGGTAAAGCCGGTCTCGGGCATGTGGCAGAAGGCGCAAGCCTCGTTGCGGTGAACCGAGAGCTGCTTGTCGTACAGCATCAACTTGCCGAGCAACTCGATTTGCTGAATCTGATTATCCGGCGGCGCTGCAAGCCGCTCGGCGGTTTGCGCTTCAATGCGGTCGATCTCGGCCTCGACCTGCGCAATCTCCCGCAGCGCCTGAGGCGAGAGCGCTGGGCTGGTCTCCTCCGCATCCGGCGCACCCGCGCCCAGCATGGAGACGAAGATGGCCGCTGCGATCGCCAAAAGCGTGCGCTGTGTCTTCACTTCGAGTCCTCAGCAAGCCAGCGCCAGAGGGCGCGGGCATCACATAGGACGGTGATCCGATCGCTGGAAGAGCGCGGATCCCGGCGCGATACTAAATTCCATTTTATGATTTCCTCAAATCGGCATCGGTTCCGCCATCCTCGCCACCACACATGATCACCGCCGAGTGTTGCTTGGCGATCGGATTTAAAGCCGTAAAGGGCGGTTGCGTTTCACCAATGCGTTCTTGACTCTCGCCTGTTTTACACCAAAATGCCTGCGTCGGGCTCGATCGCAGTCGCCCGGTACCCAAGGCATATCGCCCAAGCACTGCACTTCGCCCGCTCGCCGGGCCAAGGGCTTTGGCGGAATGTCAAATTTCCATAAGGCCTGAGTTCGGCAGCGGCATTGGAGCGTCCAATGTCAAATGTCACTCTGTTTGGTTTTCCGCGCAGCACGTTCGTCAGCGTGGTTGGGCTTATTCTGACCGCGAAAGGCGTCCCGTACACCTTCCACGATACTGAAGACGAGATGTACCTACCGATCCATCTGCAGCGGCATCCGTTCGGGCGTGTGCCGGTGCTGCAGCATGACGATTTCATGCTGTATGAAACCAGCGCCATCGCAGCTTACGTGGACGAAGTGCTTCCCGGACCGAAGTTCACGCCAGTCGATCCGCGCCAGCGCGCGCGCATGAATCAATGGATGTGCAACCTCAACTCCTACTTCTATCCGGAGATGATCTACCACGTCTCGCACGAGCGGATGGTCTATCCCGAGCTTGGAATTCCGGGCAACGACCTGATCGTTCAGCGTGCGATGCCGAAGGTGATACAGGCGCTGGAGGTGATGGAGAAGGAACTGTCGGATGGCCGGCCATTCATTGTCGGCGATTCCCTGACCATGGCGGACTTCTTCCTGTTGCCGACGCTATTTGGGTTTTCCCTGACGCCGGAAGGCAAGCAGCTGCTGCCGAAATTCCCCGCCGTTCAGGCGTGGGCTGACCGGATGGCTGCGCTGCCTGGCGTGATCCGCTTCAGAGCATCGCTGCCGCCCCGTGCGCCGATCCCTCACGCCCGCGAATGGGTGCACCACCATCGGCCGGCGGCGTGATTTTCACGCCGGCGTAATTGCGTGCGGGGAAATGCAGGCTCCCCGTGAGACGGTCGAACCGTTCAAGGCCCTGCCCTCCCGAGGAGATCGGCCATGGACGCAATGAAGCGCCTCGACTTCCCATCGATCAAACGCATCCTCGCCGCGACCGTTCTCGCATGCGCCTTGGCGTGCGCCGCATCGGCCGGCCTTGCCGAAACAGGAGCCATCATGATTGCCATCGACAAGATGACGCCGGGAGCGGCGCCCACCGACTTCGAATTTGCCCGCACCGGCAAAGGCGGACCGGCGCAATGGACAGTAACATCAGACACATCGGCGGCCGCTGGCCTCGCCATCGAGCAGACCAGCGCGGATCGCACCGACTACCGGTTTCCGCTCGCGATCTACCAACCGCTATTGGCCAACAACGTGGACGTTACGGTTCGATTCAAGGCGGTTGCCGGGAAAGTCGATCAAGCCGGCGGCATCGCCGTCCGGCTCAGCGATCCCGACAACTACTACGTCGTGCGCGCCAATGCGCTCGAGGACAACGTCCGTTTCTATCATGTGGTCAAAGGCCAACGATCGCAGATCGAAGGTGCCAACACCAAGGTGACGGCGAATGAGTGGCACCAGCTCGGCTTGCGGGCGCAAGGTCCACGGTTCACGATCACCTTTGACGGCAAGCAACTGTTCACCGCCACCGACCGGACCATCGCGAGCGCCGGCAAGGTCGCGCTTTGGACCAAGGCCGACAGTGTAACGCGCTTCGATAGCATCGAAATCCGGACGCTGCCATGACGACAGGCTGGAACGATTGCGGGCGCTCCCCAAGGAGGCGCGCCCGCGTCGCATCGCGTAGGCTAGTAAACGAGACCAGTGCCGGGTGCTTTTTCGAGCGCAGCGGCCAGTGACCGGTACTCCTCACAGCCGGTGCCGCAAATCGCAGCGATCCGGCTCAGGTGATATTGCGCCTGATCGCGATTGCCCTGCTCGATCTGCCACAGGCCGTAGTACTGCCAGGTCAGTACATGGTTGGGGTCGGCCTTCAGGGCGCGCTCGTACCAGACTTGCGAGAGCTTGTAGTCGCCGAGCTTGCGATAGGAATAACCGATCAGGTTGGCCACGTTGGCGCTGTCGTCATGGCCGAGCGCCTTCAGCTGCTCGATGGCAGCCGCATAATCGTTGCGGTCATAGATCGTCGCATAGGCTGCGCGATATCCTTGCGCAAATACAGGATCGTCGATGCTGGATTGCTTGCTGCTCTTCTTCTTGGCCTTGTGGGTGGTGGTGGACTTGGTGTTCGACGGCGGTGGGGGAGAAGAGGAAGACATAGGATCTCCACCGCCACCCCCGCCGCCACCTCCTCCCGCGGCAAAGGCCGGAACGACCGGAGGCGCCGCGATCAGCACCATCGAAAAAATTGCCAGCGTCACCAAGCTGGTCACTGCTCTGATCATGTGTGCCTCCTGTTTTCCCTGTGTTGGCGATCACTCCAGCCGCTCCTTGTAAACCCCGCTTTGCTCAAAACATTCCCGAGGAAATTTCGTTGCGGGAGAATGCGCGGTTCGACGCAGCTGCTGGAGCCAATCAGGCAGCTGCTGGAGCCAATCAGAGAGCAGAAAATGGGAGAGCTGTCAGCGTTAGACCGCGTCCGGCTCGTGTCGTTGCCGGGCGGGGCGTTTTGCCATAGACTTGCGCGACAAAAAATCATGGAGGACTTGCCGAATGGACGTCGCGCCGTTGGGTCCCGGATTCGCCGCCGAACTGCGCGGTGTCACGCTTGCCGATGTCGCCTCGGACGATGCAATATATGCGGCGGCGCGCGCGGCTTTCGAGGAACATTCCGTTCTGGTGTTTCGCGGCCAAGAGGTGATCGACGAGCTTCAACTCGCCTTTTCGCGCCGCTTCGGCCCGCCGGAAGTGACCAAGGTCGGATCGCAGGGCACGGGTACCCATTTCGTGATCCTGAACACCATCGGCCCTGACGGAAAGGTGGTCCCGCCTGATCACCGCATCGCCTTGCGCAATAAGGCAAACCAGCTCTGGCATACCGACTCCTCGTTCAAGCGCGTGCCGGCGCTCACCTCGATCCTTTCGGCGCGAATCATCCCGGCGCGCGGCGGCGAGACCGAATTCGTCTCAACCCGGCTGGCCTTCGAGCGGCTCGATGCGAGCTTGCGCGAGAAGCTCGAGAATTCCTTTGCCTGGCACGACTACGCGCATTCGCGCAGCCAGATCACGGCGGACCTCGCGAGCCCGGAGGAGCGCGCGGCGTTGCCGCCGCAATGCTGGCGCATGGTGTGGAAGAATCCCGCGCACGGCCGCGGCGCGATCTATCTGGCCTCGCACGCCTACGCTGTCGAGGGCATGGAGCCGGCAGCGGGCAAGAAGCTGATTGACGAAATGATGGCGGCCGCGACCGCCCCGGGGACGAGCTACCTGCACCAATGGCGCAGCGGCGATGTCGTGATGTGGGACAACCGCGCGACCATGCATCGCGGCCGGCCATGGCCGGCGCATGAGGCGCGCCTGATGGTCCGCACGACCATCTCGGCGACCGAGGCGGACGGCGTTGACAGCATGCGCCTGCCGTCATCGCAGGCGGCGGAATAGCCTGCCGATCCTTTGGTCCGCCAGCGCCGACAAGCTGACACGACCGGGCAAGAAGCGAGCGTGGCTATCTCTGATAATTATCGCGGTGCGGCATTGGTTCGCTGCGACCGCGGCCACCGAATCCTCCTCCGAGACCGATGCCGATGCCGATACCGATGCCTTCCATAACGGCGCCCGGCGGCGGACCGGACGGACGACGCTCGACCACGACTTCCTCGGGCGGCGGCCGGCGCTTCGGCTTCGAAGTATCAACCCGCTTGATGCGCGGTATATCGACTCGCTTGGTCGGCGGTATGTCGACCTGCTTGATCGGCGGTGTATTGACCCGCTTGATCGGCGTATCGACATCTTTCTTCAACGGCAGCGTCGGCTGAATGGTGCATGGGCAGGTCGGCCCCAGCGCAACATTGGTCGGCTGCAGGACCGGCGGAATGAGCGCGGCGTTGGCGCCGAGCGAGCGGTTGAGGACGCGCTCGCGCATCTTGCGCGCGGTCGCTGCCAGATCGCTGTTGCCATAGCTTGCAAGGAACTCATCGAAGGAGGCCGCCGTATTGATGGCAATGGCGGTATTCCATGCCAGCATCTCGCGCCGGCGTTCCAGCAGCGAACGCATACGTGGGGTGTACGAGGATTGCGCGAACAGCATCGTAAAGGCTTCGTAGGCTGCGACCGAGTCATCGGCGATCACGAGCTCGTAGGCAACTTTCGGCTCCTTGCCTTGCAGGTCCTTGCGCCAGTCGTCGACGCTCCGCATTGCCGTCGAAGACGACTTCGGCGCCGTCACTGCCGGCTCCCCGGTGTCGCCGCCAAAGAACCTGAACTCAGTCGTCAGCGATGAACTTTCCCAAGGGATCTGCCGTCCATCGGTCGCCTGGCTCACAGCGATCCGGACGCGTTTGAAGGCCTCTTCAATCGGCAGATTCGGCTGCTTCGCGACCGAGAGTACCGCCGTCGTGTAGGGGCTGTCGGCACCGGCGCCGTCCTCAGCCTCGGCGCCCGGCGAGGTGGAATAGGAAATGAACGAACCGGTCGCGCCGGCCTTGGTGTCGACGATCGCCAGGCCGTGGCCGGCGGTCTGGTTAAGTGCCGGGAACGGATTATTGCGGCAGGCATCAAGCATGATGATGCGCATCCGGGTTGGCAGCGCCCCTAACGTATTCAGGAGATCGTTGAGCCGGACGGCCTGTAGCGGAATGTCGGCTTCGCGTTTCGGATCGACATCGATCGGCACCAGATAATTCTCGCCATCGATCTGCAAGCCGTGGCCGGCATAGAACACCAGCGCGATGGTGTCAGGTCCGCTCGCGGCCACTTTGGCCGCGAAGTCGCTGATGGTCCGGCGCATGTCGTT
>VAZH01000347.1 GCA_005884465.1 Alphaproteobacteria bacterium
TGAGGCGGTTAAGTGACAGGCCCTGCCGCCGTGGTCAATTGCACGCCTTCATACAGTGGCGCGCGAAAAGATCAATGCCGACAAGCATCTTCGGCGTATGCCGCGGCCGATGGCGGCTATGGTAAAACTCGACGGTGAGCAATACCGAATCATATCAGCGTGCCGTGTCGCAGCTTTCGAGGTGTATGCGCGTTCGAATTTTCCTCTTCCGTGTCCTCGCTTTGGCAATCGCGCTGACAATCAATGCCGGATCGCTGTCGGCGGAGGAAAGTTACGCCATCGCCATGCATGGCGCGCCGGCGCTACCGGCCGATTTTACCCATATGCCCTATGCCAATCCCGAAGCGCCGAAAGGCGGCCGGCTGGTGCAGGGTTTTCTCGGCACCTTCGACAGCCTCAATCCCCTGATCGTCAGGGGCCTCGCCGTGCAGCAAATCAGGGGCTTTGTGGTTGAAAGTTTGATGGCGCGGGGCAATGACGAGGCCTTCACACTCTATGGTCTGTTGGCAAAGAGCGTGGAGACCGACGACACCAGGAGCTATGTCACCTTCCATCTCGATCCCAGGGCGCGTTTCTCCGACGGGCAACCCGTGCTCGCCGAAGACGTGCTGTTCTCCTGGGCGTTGCTGCGCGACAAAGGCCGCCCCAACCATCGCCAGTATTATTCCAAAGTCGCAAAGGCCGAAGCGCCCGACCCGCATACCGTGCGGTTCGATCTCGGGGGCGCCAACGACCGCGAGCTGCCGCTGATCCTCGGCCTGATGCCGGTATTGCCCAAGCATGCCATCGACATCGCAACCTTCGAGGAAACCTCGATGTCGCCGCCGGTCGGTTCCGGCCCCTATCGCGTCAGCGCGGTCAAGCCTGGCGCCAGCGTGACGCTGACGCGCAACCCCGACTATTGGGGCCGCGAGCTTCCGGTCAATCGCGGCTTGTGGAATTTCGACGAGGTCAGGCTCGATTTCTATCGTGAGGCCAACGGCCAGTTCGAAGCGTTCAAACGCGGTCTCTATGACTTTCGCGTCGAGAGCGAACCGCTGCGCTGGCACGACGGATATGACTTTCCGGCCGTTCGCAATGGCGAGGTGATCCGCGATACCATCAAGACCGGCATGCCGCAGCCCTCGGAGTTTCTGGTGTTCAATACCAGACGTCCGGTGTTTTCCGATATCCGCGTCCGCCAGGCATTGACGCTGCTGTTCGATTTCGAGTGGATCAACCGCAATTATTTCTTCGGGCTCTATGGGCGCTCGGCAAGCTTCTTCGCAGGCTCCGAATTAACGGCCTATGCCCGCGCCGCCGATGATCGCGAGCGCGATCTCCTCAAACCCTTCATCGCTCACCTGCGACCCGACATTCTCGATGGCAGCTACCGTCTTCCCGTCACCGACGGCTCGGGGCGCGATCGCGCAACGCTTCGCAGCGCCCTGACATTGTTATCGGAAGCCGGCTACGATCTGGACGGCACGGTGTTGCGGCAGCGATCGACCAAGGCGCCCCTTACCTTCGAAATTCTGGTGACGACACGCGATCAGGAGCGCATCGCGCTGGCATATATGCGCGATCTTAAGCGCGCCGGCATCGAAGCTTCGGTCCGCGCGGTCGATGCCGTCCAATTCGATCAACGCCGGCTGGGGTTCGAATTCGACATGATCCAGAATCGCTGGGACCAGTCGTTGTCGCCGGGCAACGAGCAGTCGTTCTATTGGGGAAGCGAGGCCGCGGATAACCAAGGCACGCGAAACTACATGGGCGCAAAAGATCCCGCCATTGACGCCCTGATCGCGGCCATGCTGGAGGCGCGCGAGCATCCCGCGTTCGTCTCGGCGGTGCGCGCGCTTGACCGGGTCCTGATGTCGGGCTTCTACGCTATCCCGCTGTTTAACGTCAGAGAGCAATGGATCGCGCGCTGGAATCGGATAGAACGGCCGGCAGCTACCGCCTTGACCGGGTATCTCCCGGAAACCTGGTGGCAAAAGCCGGAGTCTCAAGCAAAGTGATCCCGTGACCAACGCTTCACCGACGCTCGATGGATTGTTCCGGCGGATCCTGGCGCGAAAGCCGGATGCGCTGGCGCTGCTCGACCCTTGCGACAAGCAGCGTGTCACGGGTGACCGCCCAAAACGCCTGACCTTCGCAGAAGCCGATCGGGCGATCTCGGCGCTGTCGGCTCATTTCATCGAAGCCGGATTGCCGGCTAATTCCGTTGTCGCGGTTCAACTGCCGAACACCGTCGAGTTCATGCTGACGGTGCTTGCCGCGCACCGCGCCGGGCTGATTGTCGCGCTGCTTCCGCTGCTGTGGCGACAGGCGGAGTTGACGGTCGCGCTCAATCGCACCGGAGCGCGGGCGATTGTCACCTCGGGCAAGATCGACGGTGTTGTCCATGCCGACCTCGCCATGAACGCCGCGGCCGAAGCATTTTCGATCCGCCATGTCTGCGGCTTCGGCCATGAGCTGCCGGAAGGCATGGCATCGCTCGACTTGGCTCTGTCAGGTGAATCCGTCACGACGCGCCCCGTGACGCAGGACGGCCGCAGGGCGGCGATCATCTCATTCGACGTGACCGCCGATGGCTTCCGCGCGGTGCCGCGCACGCATCTGAACTTGATCGCCGGCGGCCTCGCGTTGTCGCTCGAAAGCGACGTGCCACAAGGCTCAATCGTGATGTCGGCATTCGCACCGTCATCCTTCGCGGGGCTGACTTCATCGCTCGTGGTCTGGCTGCTGTCGGGTGGAACGCTGGCGCTGCATCATCCTTTCGATGGCGACGCCCTCGAACAGCAGATCAACGAGCACTCTTGCGATACGTTGATCGCGCCCGCGCAACTGGCGCTGCGATTGGCCGAGATTGACATGCCGTCGCGTCTGCCGAGCTTATGCAACTTGATCGGTCTGTGGCGCGCGCCGGAACAGGTCGCATCGGGCCCGCTGTGGACCACGGAACAGGCAGTCTTGACAGACATCTATCTGTTCGGTGAAGCCGGACTGTTCAGCGCGCGCCGCGCGGCCGATGGTGCGCCGGCGCCAATCCTGCCGGGACCGCACTGCGCACCGCATGACGTCCCGGGATCGTCGATCGCAGGCGAAATCTTCCTGACCTCTCGGGGAACGCTGGCACTGCGGGGACCGATGGTTGCGCCGATGGCTTACGCACCCGCGCCGCCGTCGCGCGATTCTCTGGTGGCGCAACCGCCGCGCGATTACGTCGATACCGACTATGCCGCCCGGCTCGATCGCTCGACCGGGGCGATCTGCATTACCGCGCCCCCTTCCGGCGTGATGGCGGTCGGGGGCTACAGGTTCTTGTCGCAAGATTTGCAGCAATGGGCCAAGCGGCTGGGACAGGGCGCGCTGCTGACGGCATTGCCCGATCGGTTGAGCGGCCATCGCCTTGCCGGACGTGCCCAGGACAATGCACGTGCCCGCGAGGCGCTTGCCGAGCTCGGGCTTAACCCTCTGATGGTGGAAGCTTTTCGCGATCGGACCAACCTGGCCTGATTGCATATTGGCTGGCTTCGTTGACGCGACATTAAGGCCGGCAAACTAGGCTTTGCCGCCCAATCGATCGCGTCGATCCGAGTTTCTAGATGTCCCAGCAAGGTCCGATCATTATCGTATCGACCGCCCAACGGCCGTCATTCGCGAGCGCGCTTGACGATGCCAAGATATTTCCGATCATCGACACCGGCTGGGCCGATGCGTCACGCGCGATCGAGCAGCTGCAGCCGGCCGCGGTTCTGGTGGCGACGTCCGACGCCGTTAAAGCCGATGTCGAGACGTTAGCGAAACGGATCGCCGGGCGTCAGCCTTATCTACCGCTGCTCGCTATCGATCCCGGCATTCACTTGCCCGAAAACGCCATTCCTTTCTCGCAAGCGGACGGCAATTTCGACCGTCTGGTTGCGCGGCTCCGCGCCGCGCTGCGCATCAGGAGCTTGCATGCCACGGTGATGCGCCGGCTGGAGGACCCGGCGGCGCGAAAAACACTGGCGGATATCGATCCGACCCGCGACGCCACCGTACTGCTGATCGGCCGTGGCGCCGCCTACCCTGCGCTTTCCGTGTCGCTCGGCGAACGGATGGGGGTAGTCGGGGCGCTCTCTGTCGAAGCCGCGGCGAAACACCTTAACACGCGCGACATCGACGGCATCGTGCTCGGTGAAGGTTTTAGCCCGCGCGTAGTGGATGCCTTTCTCACGGTGCTGGCGGAAGACGCGCGCTTTCGCAACCTGCCTGTCATCGTGACCTTGGAGGGAGTAACACCGGCGTACGATCTGCCCAATCTTGAAGTGATATCGGGTGACCCCGCGCGCATTGCCGCCAACGCGTTGCCGTTGATCCGCCAGCACGCCTTCGAGGCCCATTTGAGCCGCACGCTGCGGTCGATCGAAGCTGGAGGCCTGCTCGATCCCAGGACCGGTCTGCTGACGCCTGTGGCCTTCCATCGCGACTTGGCCACGGCAGTCTATCAGACGCTGTCGCGCGGCGGCGGATTGTCGGTGGCTCGCTTTGTCTTCGATCCGAACAACGCACGCGCCCAGCTTGATGGCGCGCGGATTCTCAGCCGTTTGATGCGACAAATGGATTTCGGCGCCGTTCAGGAAGACGGATCCGTCATCGCGGTGTTCGCGGAGACCGATTTGCGCACCGCCCATATGATCGCGCGGCGGCTTTGCAGCGTGATGCGGCATACCTCCCACGGCAAACGCGACGCGCGGCCAGAACCGGTCGTCACCCTCGCTAACATGCTGCCGACCGATTCGGCCAAATCGCTGCTGGCACGGCTTTGCGAGGAAGCGCGCCGCGCTGCATCCTGATGGTTCCAAAGGTTCCAAACGCGATTTGCGGAACCAACATTCCACCTTCGCATTGACCAATATCAATTCTGCAATGGAGAGGAGGACATTATGCAGAAGATTGCACTGATCGCTGCTTCGCTTGCCGTTCTGGCGGGCCCGGTGCTGGCGGAAGACGCCAAGACCACCGGTAAGGCGCCCGCCGAAGCCAAGTTTTCGACGGTGTCGAAGGACGAGATGTTCAGCTCCAAGTTGAAGGGCCTGAATGTCCATAATCAAAAGGATGAATCGGTCGGCGAGATCACTGACATCGCCATCAAGAACCATCAGATCGACGCACTGATCCTGTCGGTCGGCGGTTTCCTGGGAATGGGTGAGCGCTACGTCGCGGTATCGCCGTCATCGGTCAACATTCGCCACGACGACAAGAACGACAAATGGCTGGCATCGATGAACACCACCAAGGAGGCGCTGAAGGCCGCACCGGAATTCAAATATCCGAAATAAGCGGTGCGGTTTTTTCGATGAGAGACGGCCGTCGGCAGCAATGCCGGCGACTGTTTTTTGTTTGCGTTTTGAAGCTGGCGTTCCCCGGATGCTGATCCGGGGTCCATCTCGTTATCGATCTACGAGTGGCTCCCGGCTCCGCGGAGCAGCGTGGAGGACGCTGCACCGCCTCCGGGACACGATGCTGGCTACGCCGCCTTGCGATCTTCGGCGAGGTTGGCGAGCTGGCGCAGGATTTCGGTGGTGCCCATCAGGCGCTCCTCCGGCGTCTCCCATTCCTGGAAGAACACCACCTTCATGTCCGGCCGCACCCTGGCCGCCTGGCCGTGCTGGCGAATGAAATAGACGAGGCGATCCGGCTGCGCGAACTTGTTATCGCGGAACGTGATCACGGCCCCCTTCGGCCCGGCATCGACCTTCTCGACATTGGCGCGGCGGCAATAGCTCTTGATGGCGGCGACCTTGAAAAGGTAGCGCACCTCGTCCGGCAACACGCCGAAGCGATCGCGGAGTTCGGCGGCGAAATTGTCGATCTCCTCGTCGGTATCGAGATCGGCCAGCCGCCGATACAGCGATAGCCGCACCGCGAGGTCGGCGACGTAATCCTCCGGAATCAACACGGGCATGCCGATGGTGATCTGCGGCGACCAGCGATCCGCTGCAGGCTCGGCGACGCCGGCCTTGAGGTTGAGGATCGCCTCCTCCAGCATCGATTGGTAAAGCTCGAAGCCGACTTCCTTGATGTGGCCCGATTGCTCCTCACCCAGCAGATTGCCGGCGCCGCGAATGTCGAGATCGTGCGACGCCAACTGGAATCCGGCACCCAAGGTCTCCAGCGACTGCAGCACTTTCAGCCGGCGCTCGGCTTGCGCCGTGATCTTCTGCTGCGCCGGCAGCGTGAACAGCGAATAGGCTCGCAGCTTGGAGCGCCCTACCCGCCCGCGCAACTGATACAGCTGCGCCAGCCCGAACATGTCGGCGCGATGCACGATCAACGTGTTGGCGGTTGGAATATCGAGGCCGGACTCGATGATGGTGGTCGAGAGCAGGATGTCGTATTTGCCGTCATAGAACGCCGACATGATGTCCTCGATGACGGTCGGCGCCATCTGGCCATGCGCGACCGCGAGCTTCATCTCCGGCACGTTCTTGTCGAGGAAGTCTTTTACCCCTGCGAGATCTTCGATACGCGGCGCGACATAGAACGCCTGTCCGCCCCGATAACGTTCGCGCAGCAGCGCCTCGCGGATCATCAGGGCATCGTGCGGCGCCACGAAGGTACGGACCGCCAGCCGGTCGACCGGCGGCGACGCGATGATGGAGAGATCGCGGACCCCCGTCAGCGCCAGCTGCAGCGTGCGCGGAATAGGCGTCGCGCTCAGCGTCAGCACGTGCACCTGCGCGCGCAATTGCTTCAGCCGCTCCTTGTGGCTGACGCCGAAATGCTGCTCCTCATCGACGACCAAGAGACCGAGATCCCTGAATTTGATGGACTTGCCGAGCAGCGCGTGGGTGCCGACCACGATGTCGATCGAACCGTCGGCGAGACCCTTCTTCACTTGCGATAGTTGCTTCGGCGCGACCAAACGCGAGGCTTGCGCGACATTGACCGGAAAGCCCCGAAAACGCTCGGCGAAGGTTTTGGCGTGCTGTCGCGCCAACAACGTCGTCGGCACCACGACGGCGACCTGTTTGCCGTCAAGGGCTGCTGCGAATGCCGCGCGCAACGCCACCTCGGTCTTGCCGAATCCGACGTCGCCGCAGATCAGCCGGTCCATCGGCCGGCCGCTTTCGAGGTCCTTCATGGTGGAATTGATCGCAGCGAGCTGATCTTCGGTTTCGTCATAGGGAAAGCGTGCGCAGAACTCGTCATAGACGTGCGGCTGCACCGGCATTCTCGGCGCCTCGTGCAGATGCCGTTCGGCGGCGATTTTTATCAATTCACCGGCTATTTCGCGGATGCGATTCTTCAGCTTGGCCTTGCGAGCCTGCCAGCCGGTGCCGCCGAGCCGATCGAGTTCGACATTGGCCTGGTCGGAACCG
>VAZH01000348.1 GCA_005884465.1 Alphaproteobacteria bacterium
TATCTCACATCGGATGGCCGAAGTATATGAACTCGCCGACCGTGTGACCGTATTGCGCGATGGCACTTACGTGGGAAGCGTCCAGCGCGGGCAAATTGACCCCGACACGATAGTACGCATGATGGTTGGTCGCGAATTATCGTCATTCTATAAGCATGAACACCGCGCGCGGCTCGCCGATACGCCGACGCTCGAAGTGCGCGCCTTGGGAGACGGTCGGCGCGTTCACGACTGCTCGTTCGCGATCCGCGCTGGTGAAGTGCTCGGCCTGGCTGGGATGGTGGGCGCGGGCCGCACCGAGCTCGCGCGTTTGCTGTTTGGCGCCGCTGGGCACAAGTCAGGCGACATCATTCTCGAGGGAATAACGAGATATTTCCATCAGCCCAGGGAGGCCATCGCTGCCGGGGTCGCGTACTTGACGGAAGACCGCAAGATCGACGGCCTGTTCTTGGACATGGCTGTTGCCGACAACATCATCCTATGCACGATCGAAAACGACGCTCGCTTCGGCGGCATTCTCGATCGCGCTCGCGGGCGGCAACGTGCCGTCGCTGCCATCCGCGCGCTCGGCATTCGGGTTGCAAGCCCGACGGTTGGGGTCGGCTTGCTCTCGGGCGGCAACCAGCAGAAAGTGCTGCTGTCGCGCTTGCTGGAAGCGCATCCCAAGGTACTGATCCTCGACGAGCCGACCCGCGGTATCGACGTCGGCGCCAAGTTCGAAATTTACAGAATCATCGACCAGCTGGCGGGGACCGGCGTGGCCATCCTGCTTATCTCGTCGGAACTGGCGGAGATCATAGGCATCTCCGATCGCGTGCTGGTGATGCGTGAGGGGAGAATCGCCGGCGAGCTGACGGGCAGCGAGATGAACCAGGAGAACATCGTCGCGCTAGCCACTGGCAGCCAGGCATCGCCCGCAAGGCGAGCGATACAATGAGTAAGCTCAACGAGACCGTTCCCCATCGCAGTTTCGAAGCGGTGCGCCGCGTCGACTTTCGGGCGGGATTCAGGACGATGGGGATGCTGCCGGTACTTGTCATTCTGTGTGGCCTCATCCAGGCGGCAACGATCTATGTGGACGGCGAGGGGCGCTTCATCACCGCGCAGAACATTTCGATCGTTGCGCAGCAGGCGGCGATCAATACCGTGCTTGGCGCCGGCATGACGCTCGTCATACTCACCGGCGGGATCGATCTCTCGGTCGGTTCGGTGCTGGCTGCCTCCGCAGTGAGCGCGGTGTTGGTGTCACAAGTCTACGGAGCGTTGGGGGTCGTTGCGGCGCTGGCGATCGGTTTAGGCCTGGGCTTGCTGAACGGCGCGCTCATATCTTCCATGCGTCTGCCGTCCTTCATCGTGACGCTCGGGTCCATGACTGCGATACGCGGAATTGCACGTCTGCTCGGCAGCGATACTACGGTTTCCAACCCTGAGCTGCCCTTTGCCTTTCTCGGTAACGGCTCGGTTACTGTCGTTCCTGGACTGTTGTCCGTGCCCTGGCTCGCGCTGATCGCAGGCAGCGTCATTCTCGCGTGCTGGTTCGTGCTCCGCCGTACAATTTTTGGAGTCAGAATCTATGCCGTAGGAGGCAATGCGGAAGCGGCGCGTCTCGCAGGCATCAACGTCGGCGCGATACTGTTGCTCGTGTATGGCATTTCCGGCCTGCTGGCCGGCCTCGGCGGGGTGATGTCGGCTGCGCAGCTCTATTCGGCCAACGGCCTGCAACTCGGCCAATCTTACGAGCTCGATGCTATCGCTGCCGTGATACTTGGGGGCACAAGTTTCGTCGGCGGCATCGGTACGATCTGGGGCACTCTGATCGGCGCGCTCATTATCGCCGTGCTGTCAAACGGGCTGATTCTGCTCGGCGTATCCGACATCTGGCAGCTCATTGTTAAAGGCCTGGTAATCATCGGTGCCGTCGCGCTGGACCGCTACCGACTGCGCGGCAACCCCAGAACGTGAGAGTAACGACCATGGTGATACGGATTGTGATTGCCCTCGCGGCATTGCTCGCGTCGCCGAGCGCGTTGGCCAAAGAGTTGAACTCCATTGGTATTACGGTCGGCTCGCTCGGCAATCCGTTCTTCAATGCTTTGGCCAAGGGTGCCGAGGCGAAGGCCAAGCAGATCAATCCGAGAGTCAAAGTGACCACGGTTTCCGCGGACTATGATCTCAACAAGCAATTCACACATGTCGACAACTTCATCGCCTCGGGGGTCGACCTGATCTTGATCAACGCGGCCGATCCCAAGGCCGCAGCTCCCGCCATCCGCAGAGCGCAACGCGCCGGTATCATCGTCATCGCGGTGGATGTGGCGGCGCTTGGCGCCGACGCCACGGTGCAGACCGACAACGTGCAGGCGGGGCGCTTGGCCTGCCAATACATCGCCGATCGGCTCGGCGGCAAGGGAGCTGTAATCATCGAGAACGGCCCGCAGGTGACCGCCGTGATTGATCGAGTGAGCGGTTGCAAGAGCGTCTTCGCGAAATACCCGGATATTAAGGTGCTGTCGTCGGATCAGAGCGGCAAAGGATCACGGGACGGTGGCTTTAGCGTGACGCTCGGCTATTTGACGCGCTATGCGAAAGTCGATGCGATCTTCGCGATCAACGATCCACAGGCCATCGGGACGGACCTCGCCGCCAAGCAGTTGCGCCGCAAGGGGATCATCATCACTTCGGTGGACGGCGCACCGGACATCGAAGCCGCCCTGAAGGGCGATTCACAGATTCAGGCCTCAGCGAGCCAGGATCCGTGGGCAATGGCCCAGCTCGCCGTCGACATCGGCGCGGGGATTCTGAATGGCAGGAAGCCGGCGCGCGATATGGTACTCATCCCATCGATCCTCGTTACGCGCGAGAATGTGAAGAGTTATCGCGGCTGGTCGTCTCCGCGATGAGCTCACGCTCAATCGCGAAACACGTGCGCCTCATAGGGGGGCACCGCGCCGCGGCATGACGCGACAAACCCAGCCAGACGGGCCGCATGCAACAAGGCACGCTGCGGCGGTTCGTGATGCAGCAATTCGACAACGAGCATGGCCAGAAATGCATCACCAGCACCGACCGTATCCTCGACTCGCGTAGGTATCGCCGGCTGGTCGTACCACAGCCCATCCCAGTACAGGAGGGCTCCCTGTGGACCGCGCGTGATGCAAAGAGCGTTGACGTCATTGCGCTGCATGAGCGCTTGCCGCAATTGCTCCGGCTCCGCGCCACAACCCAGCCAGGCGGAGATTGCGCGGCATTCATCCTCGTTGAACTTTGCCAGGGTGGCGCGCGCGAGACTCCAGATGACTACCTCAGGGTCGATATAAGGGGACCGCAGATTTACATCGAGCACTCTAAAGCGGCCCGCTGCAACCAGCTGTCGGATCGCCTGGCGCGCAGGCTCAGCACGCTGCGACAACGTGCCATAGATCACGGCGTCCGCCCGAGCGACCCGGGTCACTGCCGCGGGGGTGGCCTTGATCGCGTCCCAAGCTGCTGGTTGTGGAAATGTGTAGCGGGCCGAACCGCTGCGATCCAACGAAGCGTGCGCTACACCGGTGGGATAGGACGCATCCGCCTGCATCAAGGTGGTGTCTATGTCGAATTGCGTTGCAGCGCGCATGACGTCGTGGCCGCGTTGATCGTTGCCAACTCGGCTGATCAGCACAGAGTGCGCGCCAAGACGTGCTACATGGGCCGCGGCGTTGAATGGAGCGCCACCTATGAATTCGCCGCTCGGCAACAGATCCCACAGAGTCTCTCCAACACAGATCACTGTCGGTTGTTTCATGCTAAGTGACATTGTATGTTGCGACGATAGTCTTGTCACCGCTCGGTGCCGCTACAAAGCCCATTGCGTATGGTGATGCAGAGAGCCAGCGGAGTCTGTGCGTTGCTGCCGCTAACTGGGGTAGCATCAAGCAGAGGCCGCGGTATGCATAGGGAACAGTCGGAGCGAGGCCGACATCCGTCTCCCGCAGGCAGGTGCTCGCTGCGACGGCTGCGCTGGCCGCGACGAATGTTGTGTCGGAGTTCGCACCTGCCGCGCCTCGCGCTATCTCGAGCGACGGCGGACGGCAACTTTTCGTCGACGATCATTTGATTGCCGACAGTTCTCTCGAGCGCAAATGGCATCTTCCGGAAATTCAGCGCGGCCCGATACTGCTGGCCGAGACAGCTCTCGAGCTGAACGGCGGCAATCGACCGGTCGCGGCGCCGTTTTCTGACGGCCTGTTCTACGACCCTGCCGACGGGCTCTTTAAGTTGTGGTATCACGCGGGTTGGTTTGATGGGATCGCTTACGCCACCAGCACCGATGGCATTCATTGGACCCGGCCCCGGCTCGACATCGGGCTCGGCACCAATCGCGTACTGGCAAAACGCGACGGCTACTCTCGCGACGGATAAACGAGCTGGCTCGATCTGAACAGCTCCGAGCCCGAGGAACGCTACAAGCATTTTGTCTACTTCCGCCGGCACGGGAGCCCGCCTGTTGGGGAGGTGTATACGTCCGCCGATGGCCGCCACTGGAGGCTCCGCCGGCTCACTGGCTCGCTGGGTGACAATTCGTGCTTCTACTACGACTCGTTCCGAAAGGTCTGAGTGTGGTCGATAAGAAGGACCGCTACCTCCCCGCGCGATCACACGGGAATGCTCAGAGTCAGGGTCCGCCGCGAGCACCC
>VAZH01000349.1 GCA_005884465.1 Alphaproteobacteria bacterium
TCACGCGATCTGCGGATTTAATCCAGTCAAGCAAGGCCTCATAGTCAAGAACGGAATAGATCTGACGTCGGATCCTGCGCATAGGCGGCCGCAGCATGGTCTAGCTGTATTGCTGGAGAATCGGCGGTTGTTCGGCGACTTGACCGTGCAAGAGAATCTGCGACTGGCCGAAGAGTATGGGCAAGCTCATCGCTCGGCCAATCTCCAGTTCACGTGGCAACGGGTCTGCGATTTGTTTCCGATCATTGCGGAGCGGAGGAATACGCGAGTTGACCTGCTTAGCGGAGGTCAGCAGCAGATGGTGGCTATCGCGCGAGCCCTGCTGCTGCAGCCCGATCTTTTGATCCTTGATGAGCCCTCGACAGGTCTCGCGCCCAAAATCGTAAAGGACATTCTCCACGTGCTGCGCGGCTTGCGGGCACAGGGCATGGGCATTCTTCTCATCGAACAGAATGTCGGCGTCGCGGTGGAGATTACCGACCGGGCTTATGTCATGGCTCTCGGTCGGATCGTTCATGAAGCCGCTGGAGCAGTATGGCATTCTTTTTTGCGCGACGAGCGACTGGCTGCCGCGTATCTGGGGTCTATTTCACGAAGATGACAAAAAGTCGATCTTACTGTCATAATTGCGGGAAAATCGATTTTTATGTTGCAGCCGGAGTTGAGCCATGGTTTACTCCTCCGCAATGGAGCGCCTCGGATGAAGCAATACGGCATTGGGCAATCTGTCCCGCGGTTTGAAGATTCCCGTTTGCTCCGGGGCCGTGGTCGATTCCAGGATGATCGCAATTTGCCCGGCCAGGCGTATGGCGTGGTACTGCGATCACCGCACGCTCACGCCCGAATAATTGCGATCGACACGATGGCGGCGCGTGCTGCGCCCGGCGTTCTTGCTGTCTATACCGGCAAGGATTACGCGGCCGACGGTCTCGGAATGCCGAAGGCAACGCTGCCGCGCAAGCGCCCGGACGGCTCACCGATGTTCGCACCGCAACGGCCGGCTCTCGTTGCGGACCGGGTCCGCTATGTCGGAGACCCCATTGCTTTCGTCGTCGCCGAAAGCCTGGCCGAAGCCAAGGATGCATCAGAGCTGATTGCGGTCGATTACGAGCCGCTCCCGGCGGTTACGAACACAGCGGAGGCAGCCCAACTGGGCGCCGCGCCGGTTTGGGATGAATGCCCGGACAATGTTTCGAACATCTTCGAGAAGGGAAACAAGTTCGCCGCCGCGGACGCGGCATTCGCGCGCGCAGCGCGCATAATCAAGCGGCGTTATGTCATCACTCGGGTCCATGCGCAGTATATGGAAACGCGCGGCGCGCTGGGCGTCTACGACGAGGGCGACGAGCGCTACACGCTTTACACCGATTGTCAGTATCCGCACCGGGTACGAAACATGTTGTGCAACGCCGTGTTTCGGATTCCCGAGAGTAAGATGCGCGTGGTGAGCGGCGACATTGGAGGTGCTTTTGGCAGCAAGGGTTGGCAGTACGTAGAGCATCGCCTTGTGCTCTGGGCATCGCGAAAATTAAGAAGGCCGATCAAATGGACATGCGATCGTTCTGAAGCGGTACTGGCTGACGAGCACGGCCGCGACAGCGTCGGCGAGATCGAGTTGGCGCTCGATAGCGACAACAAATTTCTCGGACTGCGGGTGCATCTGATCGGTAACATCGGTGCCTATGTCGGATCGGATCGCAACCTGTTGGTGCCATCAATGATGATTGGTACTGCGGTCGGCGTTTACGATATTCCATCCGCGTATGCGCTGGTCACCGGTGTCCTGTCCAACACTAGTCCAACCGCGCCATATCGAGGCGATCTATCTCATCGAGCGCCTGATCGACGACGCAGCGCGGGAATTAAGCATCGATCCGCTCGAGTTGCGGCGGCGTAACATAATTCCCGCTAAGGCGATGCCGTATCAGAATGCGCTGGGGTGTTACTACGATTGCGGCGACTTTCCAACGAGCATGGATATGGCGCTCGCCGCGGCGGACCATAACGGGTTTCCGGTGCGGCGCGAGCAATCGCGCGCGCGAGGAATGCTGCGCGGCATCGGTCTCGCAAATGCGATCGAGCAGGCGGCAAGTCCGGCACAGTCGGAATTCGCTGAAATCCGCTTCGACACAAGCGGCAGCGCACAGTTGCTGATCGGCACCAAGAACCAGGGGCAGGGTCACGAGACAACCTTCAAGCAGATCCTGCATGAACGGCTGGGCCTGGATCCGCACGACGTTCATTTCACGGACGGCGACACAGACCAAGTGGCTTTCGGCATGGGCACCAACGGTTCGCGCTCAACCGTTGTCGGCGGCTCCGCGATCTATTTGGCGGCGGACAAAATCATTGAGAAGGGCAAACGCATTGCCGCTCACCTTCTCGAGGCTCAAGCAGCGGACCTGGAATTCGCCGACGGCCGTTTTACCATCGTCGGTACCGATCGCGCGTTGTCGTTGAAGGAGATCGCTGCCGCCTCTTTTGTGCCGATGCGTCTTCCTCCGGGATTCGACGGAGGTCTGTACGAATCCGCTACCTATGCACCCTCGAAGGACACCTACCCCAACGGATGCCACGTCTGCGAAGTAGAGATTGATCCGGAAACCGGCGATGTCGCGATTCTAAACTATGTGATCATCGACGATGTCGGAACGGTCGTCAATCCGCTGACGCTCAAAGGACAGATCCACGGCGGCATAGCTCAGGGTCTCGGACAGATTCTCATGGAGCGCGTCGTCTATGACGACGAGTCGGGTCAGCTGGTTACGGCTAGTTTTATGGACTACGCGATGCCCCGGGCCGACGTGTTCAGCCACATAACGGTGAAAAGCAATCCGGTACCGACAAAGTTGAATCCGCTCGGGGCAAAGGGTGCCGGCGAAGCTGGCTGCGTCGGGTCGCTGCCGTCGGTCATGAATGCCGTGATGAACGCGTTGGAGTCGGTTGGTGTGCGGCAGCTCGATATGCCGGTGACAAGTGATCGAGTCTGGAAGGCCATTCGCATCGCCTCGAAGGAAAATCGCCGATGAGCGTATTCGACGGCGATCGGCGGCAACGTCGGCGTGTACTTCACGCCGGCAGCGCGCAATGGGCAACGCCGCTCGATGGCGGATTGATGTTGGATGACGGGCGTTTGATCGGCTTCGAGGAGGTTCAGCATCTGGCGCCGTGCCTGCCCAGCAAGATCATCTGCGTGCATACGAATTACAGATCGCGATACTTCGAAATGCTTGGCGATGCCGAACTTCCGAAAGTCCCGACATTCTTCCAGAAGCCGATATCCGCGCTGAACCACCACGGCGGCGAGCTCATCCTGCCCGAGGGCTGCAAATTTTTGAACTACGAGGGCGAATTGGCCGCGATCATCGGCCGGTCCATGCGCAACGTGAGGCCTGACCAGGTATGGCAGGGTCTGGCCGGTTTCTCGGTCGCCAACGATGTCAGTCTGCATGATCTGCGCGACGCCGACATGAACAGCATGTTGCGGGTCAAGGGCACCGACGGATTTTGTCCCATTGGGCCGGGCATCGTTTGGGGCCAGGACATACGCGACGCTACTCTGCGCAGCTATTTGAATGGTGCGCTGGTGCAGGAATGCGCGATCGCAGAAATGATCTTCGGCATCGACTATCTGATTGCCGATCTAGCGAGACATATCACGCTTGAACCCGGCGATATCATCCTTACTGGCACGCCGGCCAACTCGCGCCCGATGGCGGACGGCGACGTCATCGAAGTCGAAGTGACCGGGATTGGCCGTTTGAGAAACACGGTGCGGGCCGTGCCAGCGCCGCGGGCAGAACTCGGCGATCAGCCCCATGACAATGCCGCAATCCGTCAGATCGCTCTTGGAAACAATGAACGTCTTTCCGCACATCTGACTCGCGTCGAACTCAAATCGCAAAGTAGCTAGGCCATGGATCTCGGCATCAAAGAACGTTCCGCCATCGTCTGCGCCTCGTCGCGCGGATTGGGCGAGGCCTGTGCCACCTCGCTTGCCCGCGAGGGCGTTCGGGTCTTCATCAATGGCCGCAACCAGCGAACGCTGGACGAGGCGGCACTTCGGATTGAAAGAGCCACCGGCCAACGTGCGTTTACTGTCAAGGCGGATATCACCACGGAAGAAGGGCGCGAACGGATTTTATCTGCATGCCCTAATGCCGATATGCTTATCAACAACAACGCAGGGCCAGCGCCGGGAAAGCTTGAGGATTGGGACCACGCAGCATGGATCACAGCGCTTGATAGCAACATGCTAGCGCCGATCCTTCTGATCCGTGCCGTTCTACCGGGCATGCGCAAGCGGCGCTTCGGACGAATTATCAATATCACCTCAGCGATGGTCAAATCGCCCGCACCGGGCATGGGCTTATCCGCCGCAGCTCGCACCGGCCTCACGGCATTTTGCAAGTCGATCTCGCACGAAGCCGCGGCGGATAACGTTACGATCAACAACCTTCTGCCCGAGCGCATCGATACCGACCGGCAGCGGTTCATGGCCGAACGCATGATGGTAGAGCAGGACATCACGTTCGAAGAGGCGCGTTGTCAGATCGCGGAAAGTCTATCTGCGAAACGTTTCGGACTGCCAAGCGAATTCGCCGATGCATGTGCCTTCCTCTGTTCGGTGCAAGCAAGCTTCATCTCCGGTCAGAACCTTCAGATCGATGGCGGAAGCTATCGCGGCCTAGTTTGAAGGAGTGCCTGATGCCCGACGTAACCATTACCGTGAACGGTCAGCGCGAGACTCGCGCCGTGGAGACACGCACCTTGCTGGTGCACTTCCTTCGCGAACAGCTACGCCTCACGGGCACCCACGTCGGCTGCGATACCAGCCAATGCGGTGCTTGCGTGGTCCACCTTGATGGGCGCAGCGTGAAATCATGCACCATTCTGGCCGTCCAGGCGGACGGCGCGGAGGTTACGACAATCGAAGGCATCGGGACGGAAGAAAAACTGCATCCGATGCAGGAAGCGTTCCGCCAACATCATGGGCTGCAGTGCGGTTTCTGTACACCCGGCATGATCATGCGGGCAATCGATCTCGTCGATCGTGACCCGGACGCCGACGAGAAGACCGTGCGCCATCAACTGGAAGGTAATTTCTGCCGTTGCACGGGATATCAGAATATCGTCGCCGCCATTTTGGCCGGAGCAATCGCCATGCGAAACCAGACTTGAGCCAAGAGGCGCGGTATGTACCAGTTTGAATATCACAAGCCGACAAGTCTCGCCGAAGCATTGGGTTTGCTTGCGGAGGATGCCGACGCAAAACTGTTGGCGGGCGGCCAAACCCTTATTCCGACTCTGCGTCAGCGCCTGGTCTCGCCGTCGGCGCTTATTGACCTCGCAGGTGTCCCCGAACTGACCGGGATCGGCCGGAGTGGCGAGTTGCTCAGCATCGGTGCGATGAGCCGCTATGCCGAAATCATCGAGTCACCCATGGTGCGGGCAATAATTCCTTCTCTGTCGCGCACCGTGGAAGTCGTTGGTGATCCGCTGGTACGCAACCGCGGCACTATCGGCGGTTCGCTCGCCAACAACGACCCCACCGCCGATCTGACAGCGGCGGTCTTGGCGCTGGATGCAACCGTCGTGACCGATCGACGTTCGATTTCGGCCGATGCCTTCTTTGTCGATTTGTTTGAGACGGCTCTCGAGCCCGGCGAGATCCTGGTGCGGATTGAATTTCCTCGGCCAAGCAGGTCCGCTTACATCAAGTTCCGCAATCCTGCCTCGCGCTACGCGCTCGTGGGCGTCTTTGTTGCCGAAGTCGCGGGACGCGTACGGGTCGCGGTAACGGGGGCGGGGCCGAAGGTATTTCGTGAGCTGATGTTCGAGGAAGCGTTACAACGCAAATTTTCACCCGAGGCGGTGAAAGACCTAGAGGTCTCCGCCTCGGGACTCAGCAGCGATCTCCATGCTTCCGCGGAGTACCGAGCCAATTTGATTTCAGTTCTCGCACGGCGCGCCGTCTCTGCCGCACTGAACGAGCCCAGTCATGGAATTTAGGGCGGGCGCGCGAAAGCATTTGAAGCACCGCGTGGCTGCGGCGAGCATTGCGGTCGGCGAGAAATGGTTCTTGCCGAATAGATCACATGAGGGAGAAGCACAATGCATGATGGCGTAAAGGACAAAGACCTGACCAGAGAGCAAATTATCGCGAGAAATCTCAAAGTCGTGGACGCGCATTTTCACAATGAAACCCCGGAAAGCGTCGACAAGGCGATCGCCCTCTACGATGACGAAATCGTTTGGGAGGCTCCTTTGCGGGGGGTACTGCTGACCGATCCGGTAGAAATCAGAAAATCATATATGGGGATTTTCAGGTCAAATACATCAAGGCTACGGCGCTGCGGCGGTTCGCGACCGAAGAATACGTCTTCGACGACCAGATCGCCGATGTTGAGATCGTGGGTGACGAGATGCCGAACCTTGGATTCCCTATTGGCTCTCGCCTGAACGTCCGCATTACGCACATCTTCTATATGCGCGACGGAAAAATACGGCGTGAGATTGCTTACGAGGGCTTCCGGAAATGGGGCGGCCCCACCGATCTGGATTCGATACCTGAAGGTGCGGAGGTCACCGTTTACGACGAGGCCCGCGCCTAGCGAGGAATTTGCAGCTGGGCAAGTCAATCTTGATCCAAAGTTTCGAACGTTGTGCACGTCGCCGGAGCGCTGAATGATATGATACTCGATCAATCCGGCTTCGATCTGCTTTTTAACAAGGCACGCAGCCAAAACGGTTGGCAGGCCAGGAGCGTAAGCGCGGCGCAGCTTGTTCAGCTTTACGATGTCGCCAAAATGGGACCCACCAGCCTCAACAGTTCGCCCGCGCGGTTCGTATTCGTCACCAGTCCCGAGGCGAAGCTGCTTCTGGCGGACGCGGTGAGCGATGGCAACGTAGAAAAGACACGCACGGCGCCGGTCATCGTGGTCATTGGATACAGCCTCGATTTTCCGACCCGTCTACCGGCGTTGTTTCCCCATAACCCAAATGTGGCCGCATTGTTCGATGGCAAACCCGATTTCGTCCGGGACACGGCGTACCGCAACAGCACGCTTCAAGGTGCCTATTTGATGCTGGCTGCGCGAGCGATGGGATTGGATGGCGGACCGATGTCCGGCTTCAATCCTGCGAAGGGTGAACAAGCCTGCTTTCCGGATAGCCAAGTGAAAGTCAATTTTCTATGCGGGATCGGCTACGGAGATCCGACGAAGGTATTTCCGCGCAGCCCCCGACTCTCATTTGAGCAAGCTTGCCGGGTCGTTTGACCGGCAGAGGAGTGAACATGAAACTGGCATACTTCGACGATTATCGGCTCGGCGCGGTGCTTGGCACCGGAATTGTCGACGTCAGCGGGGAGTTGCGCGACCTTCCGCGGCGTGCGCCCGAAGACTTGATGGCCGCTCTGATTGAGCATTTCGGTGAATATCGTGCACCCATCGAAAAAGCCGTCAGCGGCGGCAAGCCAATTCCGTTGGCGGAAGTCAAGTTTCGCATGCCGTTGCCGAGGCCGCACGCGATTGTCTGCATGGCCGTGAATTACGATGACGGTCTGCTCAAATCCGCGCACACCAATGCGTTTCACAAGTCGCCGAGCGCACTGATTGGCTGCGATGAGACTTTGGTTCTTCCAGATGTGCCCGCTAGCGTTTTCGAGGGTGAGGCCGAAATGGCCGTCGTTATCGGGAAGAAGGCGAGTAACGTCGATGCCGAACACGCCATGAATTATGTGTTCGGCTACATGAACTTCATCGATGGTTCGGCGCGCGATCTTCAGCCGGCGACAAACTCATTCTTTCAGATGAAATCGCGCGATACGTTTGCGCCGATCGGCCCGTACATCGTCACGCGCGATGAAATTCCTGATCCCCAGAACTTGCAAGTCCGTTTGTGGGTCAATGGCGAGATCAAACAGGACTTCAATACACGCAAGATGATTACCGGCGTCAGAGACAGCATAGCTTGGGTCAGTGCCATTCAAACATTGATGCCCGGCGATATTCTGGCGACGGGAACGGACCACTGCGGACTGAATGCGTTTCAGCATGGCGACATCGTCGAGTTGGAGACCGAGGGCCTGGGGCGTCTTCGCGTCAATGTGAGGGATGACCTGAAGCGTACCTGGTCGCGCGAGTTGAGAATTGAGCGCCACAACAAGGGTCTGAGTGCCATTGCGCCGCAGCTGAGCGGCAAATACGCGTCTATGGGAAGCAAGCATTGACCAACTCTGTAGGCATTTCGATGGCCATGATCATGAACGGTGAAATTCTTCTCCCCGCATCGCGTGAGGTGGTGTGGGAAAGGCTAAACGATCCAGGCGTCCTGAAGGAATGCATCCCTGGCTGCGAGGAGTTGATCAAGTCCGGAGACAACCAGTTTCAGGCTGTCGCCAAGATGAAGGTCGGTCCCGTGTCCGCGCGCTTCAAGGGCCGGGTTACGTTGAGCGATTTCGACCCCCCAAATAGCTACAAGATTTCAGGCGAAGGCGAGGGTGGCGTTGCAGGGTTTGCCAAGGGTGGTGCAACCGTTGCATTGGCGGACAGGGAAGGCGGCACGTTGCTCACTTATAACGTGGAGGCTCAGATCGGCGGAAAACTGGCGCAACTCGGTCAGCGTCTGATCAATGGTTCAGCAAAGAAGTTGGCAGATCAATTCTTTGTCAATTTCGCCGACGCGGTTAAGGACACTGAGGGGAAATAGGCGCCAATTCGCGTAATGAGCGGTTATGGGAATAGTTCGCCGCAACCTCCGCTCCGTTTTACAGTTCGGCCAAAGCAAGAAGCTCATGGCCGATGTTACGCCGGTTTCGCATAGCCCTGCCGATCGGTGTCCGCAAGCGGAACGGTTGTGTCTATACGCGTTCAACGAAGATGATCTACGCCGCCGAGTCCGCTTGTAACGCAGGTTTCGCGTTCGAGTTGGGACCATCGTAGACCCATGCCATGATATTGTACCATTCCTCGTCGGATTTGGCCCCCATGATAGAATTGCGCAGCGCGGCATGGACGCCTGATGGGTGGTAGATATGATCGCCAATAGCGCGCGACAGCAATTGCACGCGGGCGGTCCGAAGCACGCGCCTTTGACGATAGGCTTCGAGCGCGCCCTCAATATTGCCGGGATGGGCCGCCATCTCATCAGCCAGACAGACGGAGTCTTCCATCGCCATGCCCGCGCCCTGGGCGAGATATTGCAATGTCGGGTGCGCCGCATCGCCTAGCAGTGCAACCCTTCCGTCAATCCATTTGTCGACGGGATTGCGGTCGCAGAGTACCCAGAGTTTCCAATCCATCCCGTGTCGGATGATGTCCTGGGCGCGAGGGTGGACGTGGCGAAAGCCCTCCAGTACCTCTTCCTCATTCACCGGCTTGCCTGCCACCGGTTCCGGCGCGTCATTGTGATAGGTGACGACGAGGTTGAACACTTTCCAACCCGACAGCGGGTAATGCACGATGTGGCATTTAGGCCCGGCCCACAGTGTCGCGGCATTCCATCGAAGATCCTCCGGCATCTGCTCGGTTGGAATCACGCTGCGGTAGGTCGTGTGACCTGTGACACGCGGGGCTCCATCGCCAACAACCTGCGCACGGATGCATGACCACAGACCATCCGCACCGATTAGCGCAGCCCCAGTGACGACTTCTCCAGAGAAAAGCTTAACCGATACGGTTGTACTGTCTTGCTCGTAGCCTGTGACCGCGCAACCCGTGCGCAGCGTGATGCGCGGGTTCGATTCACAAGCGCGCACAAAGACGCCGTGCAGATCGCCGCGATGTATAACGGCATATGGATTCCTGAAACGTTTGCGGAAGGGTTCGCCAAGATCAATTTGAGCAATCTCGTTACCGCTAATTGCGTCCATCAATCGCAATTTGTCGACATAGACGGCCATGCTGCGTGCGGCGTCGCCTACGCCGAGCCGATCAAATACGTGGAAGCCGTTCGGACCAAGCTGAATGCCGGCACCGATTTCGCCCAGCACAGGAGCGCGCTCCAGCACTGTGACGTCGAAGCCTTTTTGCGCAAGTCCGAGCGCGGCCGTCAGGCCACCGATGCCTCCGCCGGCGATGACAATGGGTTTTTGCGATTGCGTAGTCATGGTCGATCCTCCGGGGTGCTGTTTATTATAGGCGTGAAAAAGCAGGCGTGCGCCAAATGACGCCGCCAGCGAGATTGAAGCGGAAAACGTCTACGTGCCTGGATGTGCGCCTCGGCCGGAGCACTAATCCGATGCGCGCAGCGGGGCCTGCAGGATATCGTTGTGGACTTCTGCGAGCTGGGAGAGCATGCGCACCATATTCGCTCGATCTTTCTGCGGGAGCGGCTCCATCAATCTCTCCTGCACCCGGCGCACGGCTGGCAGCACACGCTTCAATACCTTCGCGCCTTCCGCTGAAAGCGTCAGAAGTTTCACCCGTCTGTCGTCCGGGCTGGAGCTTCGGAGCACCCAACCCTTTGTTTCCAATCGCTCTAGCACGTCGCCGATGGTGGCGCGGTCGAAACAGATCAACGCAGAGAGCCGCGTTGCATCCACTTGTGGGTGAGCTTGTATCGCCATCAGAGCGGCAAACTGTACTGAAGTCAGATCGAAGTTGCTGCATTCTTGCGCGAACAGCGCTGTGGAGATCTGTTGCACACGGCGGATCAGGTAGCCTGGCATTTCGTAAAAGTTGTCCATGGGTTTCCGTGCGCTGGTTGAATGAACGGGTGGGATATATTGCGTTGCGGCACATAAAGATAAAGGGGGGTGACATAATACTATTTCGCGTCCGGCTGTCGGTCAGGGGTGGCGTCGGCGAAAGCTGGCATCGTCGAGCATGCGCCCTCGCTTCGCAGCAGGCGAGGAAATTGGGAGACGTCGACTCCAAAACGCCGGGCATTGCCAAGTTGCGGTACAAGACAGATATCGGCGATTGTCGGCGCTCCTCCAAAGCAAAATGGTCCAGCGCCGCCGGCAATTAGTGTCTCGCAAGCCTTGAGGCCTGCCGCATTCACGTTGGCTGCCCAAGCCTGAACGTCGTGCTCTGGTCTGCCCATCTCCCTTAAGCGACCGAGTACGCAAAGGTTTTGCACCGGATGAGTATCGGCGGCCAACGCGAGAGCAAAGGCCCTGGCGTGAGCTCGCTCGATAACATCGAGGGGCAACAGTGTCGGCTCCGGATACGCCTCCTCGAGCCACTCAATGATGGCAAGGGACTGCGTCAGCACAATGCCGTCATCCAGCTCAAGCGCCGGCACGAGACCTTGCGGATTCAGAGCCAAATATTCCGGCGCCCGCTGCGCGCCACGGCGCAGATGGTGGGGCACATGAATAGCCTGTACTCCCTTCAGATTGAGAGCTATCCGCACACGCCACGACGCCGCGCTGCGAAAATATCCATGCAATCTCATTGTTGACCTCCCTCACGCGGCGCCGTGGCCTTTGTAAAATTAGGGATTGACTGCGTACATATTGTCTGTATACATACCATTAGTGACAGTATACAGATTATATGCATACAGTCAATCGATAAAATTTCAGGTCAGGAGGAGATGTCATGCAGGCCATACCGATTGCGCAGTCGACCGCAGACACGCCCGAACGCAGGGCCTTTTACGAAAGAATCGGCCGGCAGAACCTGACGCCGCTGTGGCTGTCGCTCGCCGATCTCGTCACGCCGGAACCACGCAGTCCGTGCCAGCCGGCGAGCTGGCGCTTCAGCGACATTCGCTCTGCGATGCTGGAGGCGGGGACTTTGATTACGGCAAAGGAAGCCGAGCGTCGCGTTCTTGTACTTGAAAACCCCGGACTTCGCGGTCAATCGAAGATCACCACAGACCTCTATGCCGGCGTGCAGCTGGTGCTGCCCGGCGAGGTCGCGCCGGCGCATCGGCATACGCAGAGCGCGCTGCGTTTCGTGCTGGAGGGTGCCGGAGCGTACACGGCGGTTAATGGCGAGCGGACCATCATGAACGAGGGCGATTTCATCATTACGCCGCCCTGGGCCTGGCATGACCATGGCAATCAGAGCGACAAGCCGATTTTCTGGCTGGACGGGCTCGACATTCCCGTTGTGCAGTTTCTCGACGCTTCTTTCGCCGAGCATCTCGACCAGGACGAGCAGCCGATTTTCCGGCCCGTTGGCGACAGCGACGCCCGCTATGGCGCTAACCTCTTACCTATCGATCACAAGCCGGGAGGCGGCTCTTCGCCGGTGTTCAACTATCCCTACGCGCGTACGCGCGAAGCGCTCGAGCG
>VAZH01000350.1 GCA_005884465.1 Alphaproteobacteria bacterium
CGGCACCACGACGGTGAGCCTGCGCGCCAGCGCCACCATGTCGCATAGCGCGCCGATCTCGTATCGCGCCTTCGGACCCGACAGATCCCAATTGGCGTAATGCGCGTGCGACCCTATCTCCGCGGGCCATCGATCCTCGGGTTGGGTGCGGTCAATGGTCTTCGAACCGAAAGCCGCGGGCACGGCTGCGAGCTCGGCGGGGTGCTGATCGGCGGCGAGCCGCGCATTGAAGGCTTCACGGATGAAGCGGATCAGCGTGCCGACGCGCAATGGCAGAAACGAAATCATTTGTTCGACGACACCGAGCCGGGCCACCACGTCCTGCGGATAGACCGCGGCCGATCGCACGCCCTCATTGAACAGGAACGGCACGACGCTGACGACGACACGGGCTTTCTGGAATCGCTCGGACTGCCGGCGCATCGCAGCCAACAGCGCCAGCGGCTCGCCGGCATCATAGGCGATGTTGACCACAGCGCCTTGCGGTCTGCCGATCAGTTGCGCGGCCAAACTCGCATCGACCTGATAGAGCGTGCGGCTTTCGCCGGCGAAGATCAGCTCGGGGCGAGACTGCAACAGCGGCAGCTTTCCCGCCAGCAGAACCGGCACGTCGTCATGGACGCGATTGGCGAGCGCCAATAATCCCGCCAATGCCACAAGCCACACCGCCGATGTCAGCGCCAGCGCACCGACGATCCATCGCGCGGAGGCCGCCTGCACGCGTAGCAGCGATCCTGGATGAGAAATGGAAAGGCCGCGTATCATGCCGCCGTTCAAGCATGAACCGCCACGGCTGACAATATCGGCGGATCCAAAGCGTTTTCGAGCGAAGTGGATAGCGGTTCGCGTCAAGAAAACGCGTCAAAACAAAAGACTAATGCGGCGGTTCTGTGGACGCCGAGGCCGGCTTTTTCAACACCATGACCAGCACGCTGAGGCCGAAATAGAATACCGTCAGCATGAAGAAGGCGTCGCCATAGCCCATCACCACGGCCTGTCGGTGAACGATCTGGGACAATTGCTTCATCGCCATCAGCGCCGCATCACCCATGCCCTCCAGGCGCTGGGTGAACATGTTGAGCGTTTCGGTCGCCGTGGCGTTGCCCCAGGTCACCCTTTCCTGCAAGCGCGTGATGTGCAGGTCGGTACGTTCATTCAGCACCTGGTTGATGATGGCCAGCCCGAGCGCGCCGCCGAGATTGCGCGTCAGGTTGAACAGCCCGGAGGCGTTCTTGACCCGGTCCGGCGGCAAGGTCCCGAGCGCGATGGTGTTGGTCGGCACCATCGCGAACATCATGCCGATACCGCGCAGGATTTGCGGCACCAGCAGCTCATAGAAATCGTAGTCGCGGGTAACCCACGTCATCTGCCAGGAGCCGAGCGCGAAGATGACGAGGCCGGTTGCGATGATGTAACGCATGTCGACTCTCACCATCAGACGCCCCACAATCGGCGCGGTGAGGAACATGGTGATGCCGGAAACAAACATCGTCTCGCCGATCATCAGCGCGCTATAGCCGCGCACTTCAGCGAGATAGCGGGGATACATATAGGTCAGGCCATAAAGGCCGATGCCGATGCAGAACGAGATCAGGCAGCCGATACCGAAATTGCGGTCGGTAAAGGCCCTGATATCGACGATCGGTTCTTCCACTGTCAGCACGCGGTAGAAGAAGGCGATCGCGGAGATCGCGCAAACCGCGGCGCAGACTGCCACGGAAGTATCCTGCAGCCACTCGTATTGCGGCCCTTCCTCGAGCACATATTCGAGCGACCCCAAAAACCCCGCCATCGCGACCAGACCAAACCAGTCGAAGCGGTCGAGCAGTCCGAAATTCGGCTGATCGAAATCGACCAGCGCGAGTACGCCGACGGTGATGCCGATGCCGGGGACGATGTTGATGAAGAACAGCCAGTGCCACGACATCCAGTCGGTGATGAATCCGCCGACCGTCGGCCCGATCGTCGGCGCCAGCGTGGCGACCAGACCGATGATCGGGGCGACGATATGGAATTTCGAACGCGGGAACACCGTATAGGCCGACGCGAACACCGTCGGGATCATGCCGGCGCCCAAGAATCCCTGGATCGCGCGCCAGAGGATCATCTGCTCGATCGTCGAGGCAAATCCGCACAGGAAGCTCGCGATGGTGAAGCCGGAAGCGGAAATCGCAAACAGCAACCTTGTGCCGAGCGCGCGCGACAGGAATCCGGACAGGGGAATCGCGATCACCTCCGCGATCAGATACGAGGTCTGGACCCACGACACCTCGCTCGAACTTGCCGACAGGCCGGCCTGGATATCGGAGAGCGATGCCGATACGACCTGGATGTCCAGGATCGACATGAACATGCCGAACACCATGATGAGGAACGCAAACAGCCGTCGCGGGGCGATGCGCTCGGAAGGCGCAGCGGCGGCGTTCATCATCACAGGCGGGGCGGCGGTGGCGTCAGCCATGATCTGCTCGGGTCGGAACGTGTTCTTAAATCGGGCGCGCCGCCCGATTGCGCAAACTACTTCGGGTGAGTCATGGCCGGCGCGTCGAGGTCGGCTTCGCTGTCGGCATCCGCGGCGCCGTTGTTGGTGTCCACCGTCGCATAGACCGACATGCCCGCGCGCAAGAGATTCTGCTTCGCGACATCCTTCGGCACGCGAATCCGGACCGGAAGCCGCTGCACGATCTTGGTGAAGTTGCCGGTGGCGTTGTCAGGCGGCAGCAGCGTGAAGACCGAGCCGGCCGCGGGCGAGATGCTGTCGACGACGCCTGAGAACTTGCGGTGGCCATAGGCGTCCACCGAGATCGTCACCGGCTGTCCTGGACGGATGCGCTTGAGTTGCGTCTCCTTGAAGTTGGCGTCGATAAAGACGTCATTGAGCGGCACCACATTGCCGAGCCGCTGCCCCATCACCACGAAATCGCCGGTGTTGACCAGACGGTTGGAAAAGACGCCATCGACCGGCGCGCGCACCGACGTGAAGTCGAGGTCGCGCTCGGCCTTGGCAAGCGATGTCTGCAGTTCCGCAAGCTGGGCGCGAGCTTCAGTCTGCTGCGCCCTGGTGACCTCGACATTATCGCGCGCCGCGTCATAGGCCGCCTGCGCCGACTTCACCATCGCCATGCCCTGGTCGCGCCCGGCCTCAGAGACCTCATACGTCGCGCGCGAGGCAAATCCCTTGGTGCTCAGCGCCTGCTGACGCTCGAAATCCAACCCCGCCCGCTTCAAGGCGGCTTCCGCCGAAGCCAGTTGCGCCTTGGCCTGCTCGACCGCGCTTTCCAGCGCGGTGACCTGACGCCCGATACGGTCGATCGTCGCCTGCTGGGTCGCGATCTTGCTGCGGGCGGCATCCACCGCGATGCGATAATCGCCGTCGTCGATCCTGAAGATCACGTCGCCGGTCCGCACCACGGCGTTGTCGCCTGGAAGGATCGCCGCGATGTGACCTGACACCCGGGCGCCGAGCATGGTGTTGTTGGCGCGCACATAGGCATCATCGGTAGAGACGTAAAAGCGCCCGACCAGAACATAATATCCGCCGTAGCTTGCTGCCGCGAGCGCCACCAGCGCGACGATGCCCATCAAAACCAGTTTGCGCTTTCCGGATTTCGGCTCCCTGGATACGGCATCGGCATCGCCGGCCGGTGCGGCAGCCGGTTTGTCGATTGCCGGTTGATCCGGCGCCTCTGCGGGCCGGCGGCCGACAGTCTGTTCAGAAGGATCAGCGCCGGCTTGCTCAGCGGGAGATTCCGAAACGTCGCGCGCAATTCCGCTCTCAGCCCGATCCGGCTCGGGACGGAAGATGCGTGCGGCCTGGTCTCTCGCTGCGGCCATCACGGCCCTCCCCCTACAATCTCGCGACGCATGCTTAGCCAAAAACCGCGCCAGCCGCTTCGCCAATTCAAAATAGCATTGACCGAACGGTTCGGTCAAGGTACATCCTATATGACCATACCCTTGCGAGTCGCCTTGCCGACGTTTGCACGGCCGAATCTTTCCAGAGAAGCTAAACCAATGGTTGCGCCCGGTCCGACTACGCTTCACCTCGTTAGCGACGAGGAGACGTCAAAACGCCGTCAAATTCTTGACGGCGCGCGCAACGTGTTCATGGACCTCGGCTTTGACGGCGCCAGCATGGGCGAGATCGCCCGCTCCGCCGGCGTTTCCAAGGGAACGCTGTACGTCTATTTCGCCGACAAGAATCGGCTGTTCGAGGCCATTGTCGAGCAGGAGATGCTCGAACAGCAAAAAGTGGCTTTCAATTTCGATCCCGAACGCGACGTCGCGACCACGCTACGGGATTTTGGGCAGACCTACATCCAATGGCTGTGCCGGCCGGGCGGCGGATCGGCGATCCGCACCGTGACGGCAATCGCCGAGCGGATGCCGGAGGTCGGCCGTCGCTTTTATGAGCAAGTGCTCGAGAGCAGAATCAACCGGCTCGCCGACTATCGAAGGAGCTTGCGATCGGCGACTGCAAGCTAGCGGCGGAGCAATTCATGCTGACCTGTCAGGCGTCGTTGTTTCTGCCGTTTATCTTTCAGGCGGCGCCGGCGCCGTCGGCAGAACGGATCGCGCAGGTGGTCGAAAGCGCGACGCGGATGTTTCTGGCGGCGTATCGGACGAAACCGGCCTGATCGCCATCGCCGGTATCCTCAACCGGCGTTTGTGATTTGATATTTTTCCTGTCAGCCTGCCGTTGCCTTCTTCACGGATCTTGAAATCATGGTGCGAGCCTTGGTGACCGGCGCCGTGACCACCTCGCAGATGCAGCCAGCCACCGCCATAAAATCCGTCCGCCAAAAACGTGGAGATCGCGAATGAGCACGATGACGATCAACGGCCGCGTCGAACCCCTTCCCGATGACCCCGAGAGCCTTCTGATCGATGTCGTGCGGGATGCACTCAACCTCACGGGAACGAAGCTTGTGTGCGGGGCCGGCGTCTGCGGAGCGTGTACCGTGCTGGTGGACGGCGTGCCGGTGGTGAGCTGTTTGATGCCTGCGCGCGCCGCGGCGGGTAAATCCGTGACGACCGTCGAAGGCATCGGCGCCGGCAAGCTGCACCCGGTCCAGAAGGCTTTCATGGCGCATGATGCCCTGCAATGCGGGTTCTGCACGCCGGGTTTTATCGTGGAGGCGACGGCGTTTTGCGATCGCTGGCGGGCAACCAAGGGAACGGCGACACCGTCGCGGGAGGACATCGGCGCCGCACTTTCAGGGCATTTGTGCCGCTGCGGCGCTTATGACGGCATCTTCCGCGCGGTGACCGAGGCGTGCGAAGGCCATTTTGACGGCGAGGATATCGTCTCGCCCCGCGTCGAAGCGCGCGAGAAGGTGACAGGGGGCGCGAAATATACGGTCGATATCCACCATGACGGACAGCTGGAAGGCGTCATCCTCCGCTCGCAAGTCGCACACGCTCGCATCGTTGAACTCGATCTCGCTCCGGCACGCGCGATATCAGGCGTGGGCGCGGCAATCTCCCTGCTCGGCGACGACCGCACCGTCCGCTACGTCGGCGAACCCGTCGCGGCCGTCGCCGCCAAGGATCGAAAGACCGCTGTTCAGGCCATCGCCGCCATCAGGATCACAAGCGAACCTCTGCCGTCGGTGATCGGATTGGATGCCGCGCGCAAGCCCGATGCGGCGATCGTGTTTGAAAAATCCAACCGCAAGAGAGCCGGCAACGTCTCGGAGGGCACGGCAGCGCCGGCGTCCTGGAACGGAAACGTCCGGGGCCCGTCCTCGGCCTTCTCGCAGCGGGCAAGGAAAGCGCGGAGCTGGGTCGCCGAGGCCCGCGAAGCGCGAAGTCCGCTACTGGTCGAAGAAATCTTCCGCACCGGCACGCAGTCGCATGCCTGTCTCGAGCCGCATGCCACCGTCGCCCGCTTCGATAGCGATCGTCTCACCGTGCATGTTTCGACACAATCCGTGTTCCACGTGATGGAGCTGATCGCCAAGCGCTACAAGCTCGGACATGACAAGGTGCGCGTGATCGCCGATCATGTCGGCGGCGGCTTCGGATCCAAGGGCACGATTGGCATCGAGACAACAGCGGCGATCGATCTGGCGCGCGAGGCGAAAGCGCCGGTCAGAATTGCCTATGACAGGCAGGAAGAACTTTCCGTCACCGGCTATCGGCCGGCGACCGAAGTCAGGATCGCGCTGCTGCCGTCCGAGCAAGGCGATCTCAAAGCGCTATCGCTCACGGCGCATGCCGACACCGGCGCTGCCGTGAACTCGACGCTCGCCGCCCTCGCCCGGCTGATCTATCCGGCGGAAGCCAAGGAGCTCGCCGATTATGACGTCATCAGCAACCTGCCGCCCGGTGCGCCGTTCCGCGGTCCCGGCGGGCCGCCGATGGCATTTGCGCTGGAACAGGCGATCGACGAAGCCGCGTTGCGGATGAATCTCGATCCGATCGGCTTGCGCAAACGCTGGGATCCCAATCCCAACCGCCAGCGGCTTTACGATTGGGCATCCGGACTCGAAGTCTGGCGCGGCGCGAAGACGCCGGCATCGCAGACCGGCCGCTATCGCCGGGGCGTTGGCGTCGCCACCGGCTACTGGTTTTATCTCTGGCAGCCCGGCTCCAAGGTCGATCTCGCCGTGAAGGGCGGACGCCTCGTCGCCAGCACCGCCATCCAGGATATCGGCACCGGTAGTCGCACCGTGATTGCCAATACGGTGGCGCATGAATTCGGGCTTGAACCGCGCGAGGTCGAGGTTCACATCGGCGATTCCAATCTGAGCGAAGGCCCGGGTTCGGCCGGCAGCCGCACCACCGCATCCATTGTCCCGCCCACGCTGCTCGCGATCGGGAAGCTCAAGGCCGCCATCGAGCAACATTCGCAACGCAAACCGGTCCCCGGCTCGAACGCGCCGTGGCGCGACATGATCGCGGCCTCGCCCGATATCAGCGTCTCGGCGGTGCGTCCCGAGGACGGCAAGCCGATCTCTACCGGAGTTCGCTCACCGATGAAGGAGGCGGGCTTCATGGGGATGATATTCGGCTGGATGATGCGCCGTTTTTCCAACATGGCGATTGGCGCGGGCGTCCCGAGCTCGGTGCAGGTGATCGAGGTGGAAGTCGATACCTGGCTCGGGCATGTGCGCGTCCTCAAGGTTCACACCGGCATTGCCGTCGGAAAGATTGCGGCGCCCGCGCTCGCCCGCAGCCAGGCGGCGGGCTCGGTGATCCAGGGCATCGGCTATGCGCTCTACGAAGCGCGCGAAGTCGATCCGCGGACCGGCGACATCCTCACCGCCGGAATGGAGGATTACCGCATCCCCGGCATCGCCGACACGCCGCTCATCGATGTGCACTTTGACGAAGGTGGTTACGACCATGTACTCGGCGGCAGCGTCGGTATCGGCGAGGTCGCCACAGTCCCGACGTCGCCGGCGATCGCGAATGCGATCCGCAACGCGATTGGCATCAGGCTGACCGAGATCCCGATCCGGCCCGACCGTCTGATCGCCGCACTGAAAGGGAGGGCCGCAGCATGACGTCTGCATCCATGTCCGCCTCCACCCCGAGCGCCGAATTCCGCGCCGCCGGTACCGACCTTTCCGAACGGCGGCGCAGCGGCGTTTCGCAAGGACCGTTGATCGACATTACTGCTCGGCCCGACACGATCGGGATCGACTGGGGCGTCGACGGAGCGGCGCGCATCGGCGCTTTCACCACGATCGCCGCGATCGCAGCCGACGCGCGCATCAACGGCGCCTATCCAGGCCTAGCGGCTGCAGCGCTTGGCCTCGCAACGCCGCAAATCCGTCATCTGGCCACGCTCGGCGGCAACCTCGCCCAGCGCTCGCGCTGCTGGTACTACCGCAATCCGCATATCGCCTGCCTCAAGAAGGGCGGACCGGATTGTCCCGCCCGCAGCGGCAATCATCTCTATAGCGTCGCCTTCGATCTCGGCCCCTGCGTGGCCCCGCATCCCTCGACCATGGCAGCGGCGCTATTGGCCTATGACGCCAAGATCATCACCGACCGAAGGAGCGGGCTGACGATCGGCGACGTACTGGGTGACGGCTCCAACGGCGCCGCCGACCACGCGCTCGCATCCGGAGAGTTGATCACGGCCATTCAGCTTTCACCCCCGGTGCGGGGTGAACGCGCGCTCTACCAGCGCGCGATCAGCCGCAGCCATGCGGAGTGGCCGCTGGTCGAAGTTTGCGTCCGCGCCGTGGTCTCTTCCGGCTCGATCCAGTTCATCCGCGTCGCGGCCGGCGGAATCGCACCCGTGCCGCTCCGCCTCTCGGCCTCCGAAGCCGCCTTGCAGGGCGCGCCGGCAAACCCGGCGAACATTGCCCGCGCCGCTCACCAGGCGACCGCCGGCGCAAACCCGTTGCCGATGACGGGCTACAAACTCGAACTTTTGAGCGGCCTCGTCCATGACCTTCTGGAGCGGCTCGCGGCATAGAGGACCGTCATGCCCCGCGCATGCGAGGTATCCAGTACGCCGCGGCTTCTCGATTCCATCACAGGCGTCTCTGGAATACTGGGTCGCCCGGTCAAGCCGGGCGATGACGACTGGGAGGGTGGGCGCCTTCGTACCCAACCG
>VAZH01000351.1 GCA_005884465.1 Alphaproteobacteria bacterium
CATACCCAAAGCCTCCATGGGTAGCGATTGCCTGCCATGCAGCGTCATGACCCGCGCGGGCTCCAAGAAACTTGGCGCTGTTCGCTTCGGCTCCGCAGGGTTTGTCGTGGTCATAGAGCCAGGCCGCCCGTATCGCCATTTGCCAAGCCGACTCAAGATACATCCAGTTCTCGGCAAGTGGATGTTGTATGCCCTGATTTTGTCCGATTGGACGATCGAACACCACGCGCTCGCGCGCATATTTTGCCGCGCGGCGGAGCGCATCCTGGCCGATTCCAATCGCCTCCACCGCGATCAGGATGCGCTCGGGATTGAGGCTGTGCAGAATATACGAAAAGCCTTTACCCTCCTCGCCGATCCGATCCTCGTCCGGAACAAATAGGCCGTCGATGAAGATGGCATTCGAGTCGACCGCCTTGCGGCCCATCTTCGGAATTCGATGAACATCGATCTTCGATCGATCGAGATCAGTATAGAAAATCGTGATTCCATCGGTCGGCCGCGCGCAGTCTTCATAGCGGGTGGTCCGCGTCAGCAGCATGATCTTGTTTGCGACCTGCGCGGTCGATGTCCAGACCTTCTGACCGTGAACGAGATAGCCATCGGGAACCTTCTGCGCGAAGGTTTTGATACGGGTCGTGTTGAGCCCGGCATCCGGCTCCGTGAAACCGAAGCAGCATTGATCTTCGCCCGCGACCAGCCGCGGAACCCAGCGTGCTTTCTGGTCCGGCGTCCCTTTTACGACAATGGGATGGGGTCCAAATAGATTGATATGGACCGCCGAAGTCGCGGACATTGCGCCGCCATGACTTGCGACTTCATGCATCATGATCGCGGCTTCGGTCACGCCGAGACCGGAACCGCCGTACTCCTCCGGCATCGTGATGCCGAGCCAACCGGCGTCAGCCATCGCCCGATGAAATTCGAACGGAAAGACGCCGTCATCGTCGCGCGCCAGCCAATAGTCATCGCCGAAGCGGGTCACGACCGAGCGAACTCCTTCCCGGATCGCGGCATGATCGTCCGATGGCTCGAATTCGTTGACCAGCAATGAACTCATGATGTGACATCCTCCCCGACTGAGGCGAGCGCGCGTTTCGCCGCGATCAGATGCGGCATGTCGTACATCTTGCCGTCGATGCCAAGCGTTCCAGCGTCGGGTTGTGCCGCGAAAGCCGCAACGACGCGGCGCGCATGGGCCAGATCGGCATCGGACGGGGTGAAGCATGCATTGATCGTCGCGACCTGATTGGGGTGAATTGCGATCCGTCCGACAAAACCGTCGCGGCGCGCAATCCTGCAACTTTCCGCCAGCCCATCCTGATCCTTGAAATCCGCATACAGGGTCTCGAGTGCCGCGACGCCTGCTGCGCCCGCTGCAAACAGACATTGCGCCCGCGCCACCTGATATGGAAACGTCCAACTTCCGTCGGCTTCCTTGTTGGACAGCGCGCCCAGGGCAGCGCCCAGATCCTCGGCGCCCCACGTCATGGCAACGAGCCGGCGGCTGGGCGTTGCATAACCGGCGAAGCCGATCATGGCTGCAGGCGTCTCGGTCGCGACCACAAGCAACTTCACATGACTCGGTGTAACGCCTGCAGCTATCTCCAGCGCATCGACGTAATTCGAAATTAGTTCGATGTCCTGGATACCATTGACCTTCGGGATCAGGATGCCGTCGAGGCCCGGACGGACAACGGCAGCGAGGTCGCCGAGCGTCAGGCCGCTTCCGAGCGGATTGATGCGCACCAGAAATGCCCAGTCGCGCGGCGGACCGCCCAGCAGATTTTGCACCATATCGCGGGCAAGCGTCTTGCGCGGCGGCGCAACGGAATCTTCCAGATCGAGAATTAGCGCGTCGGCGCCGATGCCGGACGCCTTCGCGAACTTACGCTCGCTATCGGCCGGGACAAACAGAAGGGAGCGCAATTTCATGTGGGACGCCTCATCATCAGCCCGGTGCGGCGGCAGTATGCGATTTCCTCATCGCGCTGATTGAAACCTCGATGTTCGAACGTCACTATTCCCTGGGTCGGGCGGGACTTGCTCTCGCGCACAGCCAGAATCTTCGTCTCCGCCCGCAGGGTATCACCGGCAAAGACCGGGCGCGGAAACCTGGTTTCTTCCATGCCTAGATTGCCGACTGTCGTTCCCAAGGTGGTGTCCTGCACGGATAGACCGATGATCAGACCGAGCGTGAAAATTGAATTCATCAGCGGTTTGCCGAATTCCGTCGACTTGGCATATTCGTGATCGATGTGGACAGCCGCCGGATTATACGTCAACGCCGAGAACAGAATATTGTCCATGTCGGTGACGGTGCGCCTGATCTCATGGACAAACGTTTGCCCCACAGAAAACTGTTCGAAGTAGAGTCCCGCCATCTTATGTCCTCGCCAGAGAAGGTCCCGGGATCAAGCACTGCCGCAAGTTTGATGCGGTCGCCTCCCCTGCACCTGCACCGCTTTCTTGCTTGTCTTGTCCGCCCTTTTTAGCGTAAACTTAGATCGTACACAAGCGTACGAATGTATGCTCCTCTGCTTTGGCAGTGGAACTTGGGCTTTCCAGCCATCAGCAACCAATGACACGCGCGATCGGCAAGCAGCTTTATGAAGCGTTCTGAAAACCATCAAATGCGGCTTGTCACCCGACCGGTGGGGATTCCGCAACCTGAGCACTTTGCGTTGGTTACGGAACCTCTGCCTCAAATTGGGGATGGGGAGATGTTGGTTCGCAACCACTACCTGTCTGTGGATCCCGCTCAACGCGGATGGGCCAATGACGAAGGCAACTATAGCGCGCCCGTCGCCTTGAACACGCCGATGCGGGCGCTCGCTGTTGGTGAAGTCATCGAAAGCCGAGCGCCAGGATTCCAGGAAGGCGAGTTCATTTATGGATGGTTTGGTTGGCAATCGTATTGCGCGGCGACACCGGACGCGGTGCTGCGGCGCGTGGACCCCTCGACGCTTCCGCTCAGCGCGAACCTGAGCCTGCTCGGTATCAACGGTCTGACCGCATACCTTGCATTTAACGGCCTCGGCAATCCAAGGCCAGGCGATCACGTTCTGGTATCGACTGCGGCCGGCAGCGTCGGCAGTTTCGTCGGCCAATTGGCGCAGATCGCGGGGTGTCGTCCCGTGGGTCTCACGGGGTCCCGGGAAAAGGCCGAAATAGCGCGCGCACGCTATGGATACGAGGAAATGATCGACTATCGCCAGGAACCCGACGTCGCGCTTGCGATCAAGCGCGCATGCCCGCAAGGAAACGATATCTTCTTCGACAATACCGGCGGCATCATCGCCGACGCGGCAATTCGATCAATGCGTCTCAACGGCAGAGTCATCCAATGCGGCACAGCGGCCAATGCATCGTGGTCGCCCACCCCCACCGGCCCACGCCAGGAGCGCGAAATCTTGACCCGGCGCTTGCGCTGGTCGGGATTCATTATCTTCGACCATATTGCCGAATTTCCAGCAGCGGCGGCCGACCTTACGCAGCTTGCCGCTCGCAAGGAGATCGTCTTCGATGAAGAGATCCTGATCGGTCTTGATCAAGCTCCTTTGGCCTTGGCAAGGCTCTACCAGGGCGCAAACCGTGGAAAGCTCATTGTAAGTTTGCTCGGCTGACTCCGGCTTCGAGTTATCCTTGCGCGAACCAAGTTCACGGCCTCTTTTTCAAGGCTTCGGGAAGCCTGGAACGATGAAAGCCCTCGAAGGGAGCGCTTCGATTGTGCGGCTCGAGCTTCCACGTATTGCGCGCGTTCGGCGTGCCGCCATCGACCCGGACGCATGACCCCGTAATATAAGCCGCGGCTGGCGACAATAGGAACGTGATTGCCGCCGAGATTTCGGCTTCGGTGCCGAAGCGCTGCAGCGGTACTCCAACGGTAAAATCGTGCAGTTTCTTCTGCATTTCCGGCGTGTAGGTGTCAAACCCGCTGGATACGATACCTCCGGGAGCGACTGCATTGACGCGTACGCCCGAGGCAGACCATTCGCACGCCGCAGTTTCGGTAAGAGTCAGCATCCCGCCGCGCGCCGCGCCCGAGTGGGCAAACTCGGGCCAGCCATGCCAGATATCGGCGATTATGTTGACGATGGCCCCGCCATTGGCCTCCATCCAGCGGGTGTAGACCTCGCGCATAAAAATAAACCCGCCAGTCAGGTTGCTGCGGATCACCGCC
>VAZH01000341.1 GCA_005884465.1 Alphaproteobacteria bacterium
TGGCGTCGGCACCGCGCTCGCCGCGGTCGCCGGCGTGATCGCCGGACCCGCGCTGGTGACGCAGGCGAACATGGCCGGACTGCTGGGTCCGATCCTGTTCGTGGTCGTCGTTGTCGGGGGGCTGGGCTCTCTGCCGGGAGCCTTCGTCGCCTCCCTTCTGATCGGCCTGGTGCAGACCTTTGCGGTCTCGATGAACGGCTCGCTGTCCGGCGCGTTCGGTCCGCTCAGTCCCGACTATGCCTCGACCTGGCTCGCCGATATCTGGAGCGTGACCATCGCGCAGATCGCGCCGATCATGCCCTACGTGCTGCTGGTGCTGATCCTGATCTTCCGCCCCATGGGCCTGCTGGGGACACGCGAGACATGAGCGAGATCACCTCAAGCGCGGCGCCGCCGCTTCCGGCCCCTGCCGAAAAGCTCAAATTCTATGGACTATGGGTGGGGGCTGCGATCGCCCTTCTGCTGCTGCCCAAGATCTTCAGCTCGGGCGGCTCGCTGACGACGTTCAGCCTGATCGGCATCTCCATCATCTTCGCGCTGTCCTACAACATCCTGCTCGGCCAGACCGGCATGCTGTCGTTCGGGCACGCCGTATATTACGGCCTCGGCGGCTTCCTGGTAATTCACGCCATTAATATCATCGGCGCCAACAAGCTGCCGATGCCGTTGCCCATCGTTCCCTTGATCGGCGGATTGACAGGCCTGTTGTTCGCCGTCCTGCTCGGCTGGGTCTCGACCAAGCGCAGCGGAACGGCGTTCGCCATGATCTCGCTCGGCGTTGCCGAACTGATCGCCTCGTCCGCGCTGATCCTGCGCACCTTTTTCGGCGGGGAAGCCGGCATCTCCGCCAACCGGACCAAGCTGCTGCGCGTCTTCGACTGGAATTTCGGTCCGCAAATCCAGATCTATTATCTGATCGCGGCATGGACCGTGATCGCCGTGATCGCGATGTACGCGCTGACCCGCACGCCGCTGGGGCGCATGTGCAACGCCGTGCGCGACAATCCCGAGCGCGTTCAGTTCGTCGGCTACGATCCGCACGTCGTGCGCTACCTGGCGTTCTGCTTTTCCGGATTCTTCGCAGGGATTGCGGGCGCGCTTGCCGCGATCAATTTCGAGATCGCCAACTCGGCCTATCTCGGGGCCGTGCAGTCGGGAACCGTGTTGTTCGCAACCTATATCGGCGGCGTCGGATTCTTCATCGGCCCGATCGTCGGCGCGATCTTTGTAACGTTTCTCTCGCTCGGCCTCAGCGATCTGACCCCGGTGTGGCAGCTCTATTTCGGGTTGATCTTCATCGCGGTCGTGGTATTTGCGCCGGGCGGAATTACCGGGTTGTTGATGATGCATCGTCCGCTGTTGAAGGCCGGCACCCTGCCAAGGGTGCTGCCGAGCTACCTGATCGCCTTGGTGCCGACGCTGGCGATGATCGCAGGTCTGGCTCTGTCGATTGAAACGATCGTGCATTTTACCGTCAGCCCCGGTGACGATTCCCACATCAAGGCGTTCGGCGTCAGCTTCGATGCGGCGAGCCCGTATATATGGGCGATGGCGGCAATTCTCCTGATCGGCGGATTCCTGGTTGCGCGCAGGACCTGGACCTGGGTCGGGCACGCCTGGGACCACGCCACAAGCACGGCGCGCGAAAAAGGAATTGCCGCATGAGCGCCGCGATCGAACTGCGCGGGGTTGAAAAGAGTTTTGGCAATGTCGCCATCATTCGCAATATCAATCTGAGCGTCGCCCAGGGCGAGCGCCACGCGTTGATCGGTCCGAACGGCGCCGGCAAATCGACGACCTTCAACCTGATCAGCGGATATATGGCGCCAAGCTCAGGCAGCGTGCTGCTCCGCGGCCAGATCATCTCCGGCCTGCCGCCCTATCAGATCAACCGCCGCGGCTTGTCGCGCAGCTTTCAGGTCACCAACGTCTTCGCCAATATGAGCGTATGGGAAAACCTGCGCTGCGCCGTGCTGTGGGCCACCGGCCACCGCTACGCGTTCTGGAAAAATATCGACAATCTGCCGGAGGTGCGCGATCGCACCGCGCAAATTCTAGCCGATATCAACCTCACGGAACGGCGCGATGTCCCTGCGGGCCTTCTGACCTACGCCGAGCAGCGCGCGCTGGAGATCGGCATTACGGTTGCCGGCGGCGCCGACGTCATCCTGCTGGACGAGCCGACCGCGGGCATGAGTCACCACGAGACCGAGCACGCCGTCGCGCTGATCCGGCGCCTGACGGAAGGCCGCACGCTCCTGATCGTCGAGCACGACATGAGCGTGGTGTTTGGACTGGCCGACCGGATTTCGGTGCTGGTCTACGGCCAGATCATCGCCTCGGGAACGCCGGAAGAAATCCGCGGCAATCCGAAAGTCAAAGAAGCCTATCTCGGCGAGGAGGCGGCCTGATGCTGGAAGTCGGGGATCTGCACGCCTACTACGGCAAGAGCCATATCCTGCAGGGCGTCGATATGCATATCGATGCCGGCGAGGTCGTGAGCCTCTTGGGGCGCAATGGTGTCGGCCGCTCCACGACGGTCAAGGCGATCATGGGCGAGGTACCGCCGCAGGGCTTGATCAAATTCAAGGGCGGCGATATCGCGGGATTGCCGAGCTACCGCATCGCGCATCTGGGGCTGGGCTATGTTCCGGAGCATCGCGATATCTTCCCCGGCCTGACAGTGCGGCAAAACCTGATGCTTGGCATCAAGGATACCAAGCGTCCAGGTAAGTGGCGGCTCGAGGATATGCTGAAGATGTTTCCCAATCTCGCAGCGCGGGCCGACACGGCGGCCGGCGTGCTGTCGGGCGGCGAGAAGCAGATGCTGACGATTTGCCGCACGCTGATGGGCGACCCAGAACTCGTCATGATCGACGAGCCCACCGAGGGGCTCGCTCCCCTCATCGTGCATCAGGTCGGCGACCTGATCGCTGAAATCGCCCGGCGCGGCGTCGCGATCCTGCTGGTGGAGCAGAAACTCTCGATCGCGATGCGGATATCGCACCGCGTCTACGTGATGGGCCACGGCCGCATCGTCTACGAGGGCACCCCTGCCGAACTCAAGGACAACGAGGCCGTGCGCAAGGAATGGCTGGAAGTTTGACCGCTTGCGCGGCATAGCGGCGCAGAATATGCAAAAATACCTTTTGCCAAGATCCAAACGATAGGGGACCTGCCCCCCATAGTTGAATATTGTGACGGTCCGGGCGGGCTAAGTTTCGGCTCGCTGGAAGGCAGCCGCCAAAAAACAGAGCGTGCAAGACGCCATTGGATAGACTGCGGGAATTCCGGCTGAAAAATGCGGAATATGCGGCAACGGAGGGAATGCGTGGAACACGCTTTGGAAGTGCGCGGGGTGTCACTGCGCTTCGGTGGCGTACGTGCGCTCACCGATGTCAGTTTTGGCGTGAACGACGGCGAACTGTTCTCGATCATCGGCCCCAACGGCGCCGGCAAGACCTCGATCGTCAACTGCATCTCGGGCCGCTACCGGCCGACCGAAGGCCAATTGTTCTATCGCGGCCGCGACATCACCGCCCTCAATCCCAACGCAAGACCCCGGCTCGGCATCGGCCGCACCTTCCAGAACCTGGCGCTGTTCCATCATATGAGCGTGCTCGACAACATCATGGTCGGGCGGCATCACCTGTTGAAGAATAATTTCATCACGGGATCTCTGTACTGGTTGACCGGCGCGCGGCGCGAAGAACTCGAGCATCGGCGCAAGGTGGAGGAGATCATCGATTTCC
>VAZH01000342.1 GCA_005884465.1 Alphaproteobacteria bacterium
GCGTCCCTGCCGGGCCCCGGCATCGATCACTTCCGCGCTGCCCTCGGGCATTGCGAACGGGGTGAGCCGCGCCAGGGCTGCTTGACCCAGACGTCCAGTCCACTCGTCTTCGGTCAGATAAAGCCGGTCGGGCGGCAAGGGTTTGTAGACCGCGCCGCCACCCGGGTGCTCCAGCGCCTCGCGCCGCGCCTCGTAGTAATCGGCGATCTGCTTGAAGCGCTCGCGCGCGGCGTCCTCGCTTTGCGGCTCGATCGCAACCGGCGCGTCGCCGAGATAATCGAACAGCGTATCCATCCGCTCATGAAACAGCGGCAGCCAATGCTCCATGCCGGGATGGCGGCGGCCTTCGCTGACCGCTTCGTACAAGGGATCATCGCGCTCCGGCGCGCCGAACGCTGCGACATAACCCATCCGAAAGCGGCGGATGGTTTCGGTGACCAGTTGAAATTCGGAGATCGGCACCAGGTCGAGCGAGCGCATGTCGAGGAGCGTGCGCTGGGTTTCGGCATCAAAGGAGCGGATCGATTCCAGACTGTCGCCAAAGAAATCGAAGCGCACGGGCTGATCGAGCCCGGCCGGAAACAGATCGAGGATGCCGCCGCGCACCGCATATTCGCCGGGCTCGCGCACGGTGGAGGAGCGATTGTAGCCGTTGTGCTCCAGCCACGACACGACCCCGTCCATCGGCACGACATGTCCCGGCGCGACCGACAGCGCCTGCGCCGCGATCATTTCACGGGCCGGCACCCGCTGCACGATGGCGTTGACCGTGGTCAGAACGATCAGCGGCTTGTCGCTGCCGGCAAGCCGCGATAGCCGCGCCAGCGTGGTCAAGCGCTGCGCCAGGATGCCGCCATGCGGCGATACCCGGTCGTAAGGCTGGCAGTCCCAGGCCGGAAACTGCAGTACCGGCAAATCCGGCGCAAAAAATTCCAGCGCCCGGGCCAGTTGCTGCATCCGCGGACCGTCGCGGCAGACTACCGCAAGGCTGACCGCCGATGGCTTCGGCCGCGCGGCGATTGCGCGCGCCAGGTCCGAGACAACCAGACCCTCCGCGCCCTCGGCCACATTGGCAAAGGTCAGCGCGCGGCCCGGGATGAGCAATTCGGCAGGCGATCGTACCAGCTGCTTCATGCGACTAGTGCTCCGTTTCCGAAGTTCGCAAACCCCTGCAGCACCCCCGATGCGAACTTCGGAAACAAAGGAGCACTAGCAACACTAAGATGAGGCGCGGTCCAGAATTTGAAGTTCCTATTACGGATTCGCGGCAATACTGATAGGAACTTCAAATTCACCGCGCCTGATCCACCGCGCGAAACCACTTGATGCGGGCGAATAGAGCGTTCGCATATTCCGGCGCCGGCAGCGTATCGCCGGTCAGCGCGGCATAAAGATCGGGATCGGGCACTTCGATCAGGCGCTCAAATTGAGCCAATTCGTTATCTGTAAGGCCCGCGATCTCGGCGTCCGCAAAGCGGCCGAGAATGAGATCCATCTCGCGGGTGCCGCGATGCCAGCAGCGAAACAACAGCCGCCTGCGGCGCTCGTCGAGGCCGCCGCTCGATCGTGTCGATCCCGTCATTTTGCGATTCCAATCCAAACGCCAAAAGCCCGGACGTGCCGGGCGGGGTTGATATAGCGTTCGTTCCAGCGAATGTCAGCCCTTCCCGTTCCCTGAATTATCAACTGAGTTGTCATTGCCGGGCTTGACCCGGCAATCCATCGTCTCTTGAAGATGGATGCGCGGGTCAAGCCCGCGCATGACGGAATGTGTGCAACGAGAACATTGCGATGCGCCCTGCTCTGCTCAATCCGCTGTTTGCACCGGTCACGAGCCTTGGTGGCGTCGGGCCGAAACAAGATCGGCTACTCCGCTATCTGCTCGACCGCGATGAGACGCCGCGGCTGATCGATTTGCTGTTGCATCTGCCGGCGAGCGTAATAGACCGCCGTGCGCGGCCGAAAATCCGCGACGCCGTGCCGGGAACCGTTGTGACGCTGGAAGTGACCGTCGACCGCCATCGCCCGGCCCCGGCGCGCAACCCGCGCGCGCCGCATCTGGTCTATGCCAGCGACGAGACGGGAGACGTGGTGCTGACCTATTTCCGCGCCCAGCCCGGCTATGTCGAAAAGCTGCTGCCGGTCGGTTCAAAGCGCTACGTCTCGGGAACCGCGCAGATGTACGATGGCACCCTGCAGCTCACGCATCCCGACCGCGTCGTGGATGAAGCAGGTTTCGCAAAACTGTCGGGTATCGATCCCGTTTATCCGCTCACCGAGGGACTGGCGCTCGGATCGTTGCGGCGCGCGATGGCCCAGGCGCTACAAAAACTCCCAACTCTTCAGGAGTGGATCAGTCCCGAGGTGTTGCGCCGCTGCAAGTTTCCGCCGATCGCCGAAGCACTGAACCGCGTGCATATGCCGGTCGAACTGACGGATATCCTGCCCGATAGTCCCTTTTGGTCGCGGCTTGCCTTCGACGAACTGCTGGCCGGTCAACTGGCGCTGGCGCTGGTCCGCGCGCAATTGCGCCGCCCCGCCGGCGACCGCCATGCCGGCGACGGCCATCTGCGCAACAAGATCATCGACGCGCTGCCCTATGCGCTGACAGCCTCGCAGCGACAGGCCGCCGCCGCCATCACCGACGATCTGCGCCAGCCGGTCCGCATGCTGCGGCTGCTGCAGGGCGACGTCGGATCGGGCAAGACCGTGGTGGCGCTATTGGCAGCCGCCGCGGTGACCGAGGCCGGCAAACAGGCGGCGTTGATGGCGCCGACGGAGATTCTTGCGCGCCAGCACATCAAGACCATTGCGCCACTGGCCGAACGGGCGGGCTTGCGGGTCGCGATCCTCACCGGACGCGAAAAAGGCAAGGAGCGCCGCGATATCCTGGCGCGGCTAGCGGCCGGCGAAATCGATTTCCTGGTCGGAACGCATGCGCTGATCCAGGACGACGTGGTGTTCAAGGCACTGGCGCTTGCCGTGGTCGACGAGCAGCACCGTTTTGGCGTGCGCGAGCGCCTGGCGCTCACCGCCAAGGGCTGTAACGTCGATGTGCTGGTGCTGAGCGCCACGCCGATACCTCGCACGCTGGTGCTGACTTATTTCGGCGACATGGACGTCTCGGAGCTGCGCGAGAAGCCGGCGGGACGGCAGCCGATCGATACCCGCGCGGTGCCGGACAGCCGTCTCAGCGAAGTCATGGACGCCGTCGGCCGCGCGCTATCCGCCGGAAAGCTTGTCTACTGGATCTGCCCGCTGGTGGAGGAATCCGAGGCCATCAATCTCACCGACGCGGAGCAGCGCTTCCAGAGCCTCAAGGCGCGTTTCGGCGACAAGGTTGGCCTCGTGCACGGCAAGATGCGCGGCACTGAAAAAGATCGCGTGATGGCGCAGTTCGCTGCGGGCGAGGTCGGACTTTTGGTCGCAACAACCGTGGTCGAGGTCGGCGTCGATGTTCCCGCCGCCACCATCATGGTGATCGAGAATGCCGAGCGCTTTGGGCTGGCACAACTGCATCAGTTGCGGGGCCGCATCGGGCGCGGCTCGGAGGCTTCGACCTGTCTGTTGCTTTACAGGGAGCCGCTCAACGATATGTCCAAGGCGCGGCTGAATGTCATCAGGGAAACCACCGACGGCTTCAGGATTGCCGAAGAGGATCTAAAACTGCGCGGCGAAGGCGACGTGCTCGGCGTGAGACAAAGCGGCCTGCCCGGCTACCGGATCGCGCGCTCCGACGTGCACGGCCAGCTGATCACGCAAGCGCGCGACGAAGCGCTGCGCATCATGAAGGATAATCCGAAGCTTCAAGGCGCGCGCGGCGAGGCGCTGCGCTGCCTGCTTTACCTGTTCGAGCGCGACGAAGCCCTGCCGCTGATCGGCGCGGGGTGAATTGATGCCCCTCATGGTGAGGAGCGCGACTTCGCGCGTCTCGAACCATGGAGGCCCGCGCAACTCATCCTTCGAGACGCGGCGAAGACGCCGCTCCTCAGGATGAGGTCAACAATTAACGCTGTCATTCCGGGATGCGCTAAGCGCAGACCCGGAATCTCGAGATTCCGGGTTCGCTCGTTTCAGTCGCGCCCCGGAATGACAAGCGCTTACTCCACCTTCGCCGGCTCCGGCTTGAGCGAGGCTGCAGTCGCAACCCGGGCGGCGTTTGCCATTCCGGCGAGGGCGGCAAGTTTCTTCTGCGGGTCGGAGCCGGGCTGCACCACACCCGCGGACATGATCAGGGTCGCTGCGTCTTCGGCGGTCAGCTCAACCTCGATGATTTTGCTCTTGGGCACATAGAAGAAGAAGCCCGTGGTCGGGTTCGGCGAGCATGGCAAGAACACCGAGATGTGCTCTTCCTTACCCGGAAGACTGTTCG
>VAZH01000343.1:0-4428 GCA_005884465.1 Alphaproteobacteria bacterium
TTCGCATTCGGCGACGTGCCGTCCATCGCGACGATTGCGGGCGCGGCGATCATCATCGGTGCCGGGCTTTACATTTTCCTGCGCGAGCGCGATCTCGGACGCGGCGAGACGGTGGTTAATCCGCCGGTGTAAATAAAGCCGTCGTCCCGGCCAAGCGCGTAGGGTCGGCAAAGCCAACGGGTCGCGCGAATGCGCGCCCGATGATAAACTCCGCGTGCCCGCCAACCAAGTTTATATTGTAGTCGAAGAAAGATGGTGGGCACGGCGCAAAAGCGCCTTTGCCATCCTACGCACTCTCGTTTTTCGCGGGGACGACTACTTGTTGTCTCCGCTCGCGGCGGGTCGAACTGCCCCAGTTCTTCAGCGACGACCACACACTGCGCGAAAGCCGGAAGCGGTCGACCGGCGTCGACGATCCCAGTGCCTCGAAGCGATGCAGCTCGACGCCGCTCCACTGGAAGCCGCATTTCTCCAGAATGTTGCGCGACGATGGATTGCTGACCCGCGCGCCGGCGATCAGGTGCTCGATATCGAATTCCTCGAAGCTGAAATCGATCACCGCCCGCGCCGCTTCGGTGCCAAAACCCTGGCCCCAATACTCGATGCCGAGCCAGTAGCCGAGTTCCGGCGCGTCCGGCTCGCGCCAGTCGATGCCGACCATGCCGATCGGGACAAAATTGTTTTCGATCAGGAATACGGTTTCAGGACGATCATTCGCGGTGGCGCGGACGAACTCGATCGCATGGTCCGGTGAATAGGGATGCGGCAGCCGGCGGGTGTTTTCCGCGATGCGACGATCGTTGGCGAGACGCGCGATCGCTTTTACGTCCGCGAGCGTCGGCCGGCGCAGCGTCAGCCGTTCGGTCTCGAGGACGCAGCTAGTCGCCTCGTGCACTGTCGGGGTTGGGATATCCTGCAGCATGTCGGGCTCCTGCCTGCGAAAACAAAACTAAAAAGGGAGGCCGGTTTCCCGCCTCCCCTTTGGAGCCCCGTTTGAGCTCCGCCGGTTTAACAGGACCCGGCGGACGCATTTTGTCCACCGTTTACTCGGCCGCCGCATCCGTCATCGGAAGAACCGATACGAAAGTGCGGCCGTCGGCTTTTGCACGAAACACGACATGGCCTTCGATCTTGGCGAACAGGGTATGATCGGTACCCATGCCGACATTAAGGCCGGGATGCCAGGTGGTGCCGCGCTGACGTGCAATGATGTTGCCGGGAATCACATGCTCGCCGCCGTAGGCCTTGATCCCGAGCCGCTTGCCCGCCGAATCACGTCCGTTACGCGATGAACCGCCTGCTTTTTTGTGAGCCATGGCCCGTCTCCAAACTTATTCGTATCTCTAGATCAATTCCTTGACGGAATCATTTCACTTTTTATCACGCTTCAATTTTTATCGAATGCGTTTCACTTCTTCTCAGTCTTGCCCTTTGCGGCGGCCTTCTTTGCCGGCGCCTTCTTGGCATCCGGCTTCTTGGCGTCCGGCTTGGCGCGGGGCTTCGCAGCCGCCTTCGCCGTTGTCTTGGCAGCCGGCTTCCTGGCGGGCGCCTTTTTCTTCGCGGTCTTCTTCGGCGCCGCGGCGTCCTCGCCCTCGGCGGGGGCTGCCGCGACCGGCTTTTCCTTTTTCGGCCGAGGTCCGACCGTCGGCTGCTTGTTATCGGTCAGGATCTCGGTGACCCGCAGCACCGTGATCTCGTCCCGATAGCCGCGCTTGCGGCGCGAATTCTTGCGGCGGCGCTTCTTGAACGCGATCACCTTCGGACCGCGCTTGTGCTGCAGCACTTCGGCCGCGACCGAAGCGCCCGCGACCGTGGGCGCGCCAAGCACCGGCTGCTCGCCGCCGAGCAAGAGAACTTCGCCAAGCTGCACGATCGTACCGACCTCGCCGGCGATCTTGCCTATCTCGAGCACATCATCCGGAACGACGCGGTATTGCCGGCCGCCGGTTTTGATGACTGCGAACATCGTTTGATTCCTTCGTGTTCGATCCCGGCCTCGGATCAGGTCCGGGCCGGCTTTTTGTTCAGTCGTTATGGATTCGATTTCCGCGCGATCCGGGAGCGATCCCTGAAATCCACGCAAAAACAAGCGGCGCGAGAAAATCCCGCGCCGGGTGGCGGGACTTATAGCTGGTGGGAGGCCCAAGTCAAGGCGAAGCGCCGTAAAAGTGAGCCAAGTATAAGGGATTCAGCCCATTTTTGGCGGCATGGCCTGTCTTGAAATTGCGTCATCCTGTCCGTGAAACCAACCGGTTCCCGCGCCGTTGTCCCAAGACCTCGGAGTGGGCAAGGGCAAAAATGGCTGAAGACACACTGACGACCTCCGGCATCGGCAAGCATGGCGCCACCCGCCTGCCGTCGGTAGACGTGGACAGCTACAATATCGAACTGAAGGACGACGAGGGCTTTGTCGGCGACCGCGCCAGCAAGGGCGCGTTCCGCAAGATCCTGGACAGCTTACGCAAGCCCTTGAAGAAAAACGGCGAGGATCCGCTCGGCAGCAAATCCGCCGAGGCCATCGGCAAGAGTGCACTCGACGAGGCGCTGGTGGGCGATGACGTCGGCGCCGCCGCGCTGGTGCACGGCGCGATCGAGGAATTCGCGCAGGAGCTCGCCTATGTGACCCAGCGATTTCTCAAGACCAAGGCCTGGGCCGACACCGAACGCATCGTGATCGGCGGCGGCTTTCGCGAGAGCCGGGTCGGCGAACTTGCGATTCCGCGCGCCGATATCATTCTCAAGGCCGGGGACTTCAAGGTCGATCTGATGCCGATCCGCTTTCACCCCGATGACGCGGGCCTGATCGGCTGTCTGCATCTGGCGCCGTCATGGATTTTCGAGGCCCAGGACGCCATCCTCGCGGTCGATATCGGCGGCACCAACATCCGTTGCGGCGTGGTCGAAACCCGCTGGAAAAAGGCGCCGGATCTGTCCAAGGCCTCGGTCTGGAAATCCGAACTCTGGCGCCATGCCGATGACGAGCCGACCCGCGAGGGCGCGGTGAAACGGCTGGTGAAAATGCTGAAGGAGCTGATTGCTGCGGCCGACACCGAAGGCTTCAAGCTGGCGCCGTTTATCGGGATCGCCTGTCCCGGCGTCATCAACGAAGACGGCACCATCGAAAAAGGCGCGCAGAACCTGCCGGGCAATTGGGAGAGCAGCAAATTCAATCTGCCGGCGAGCCTGATCGAGGCGATCCCGCGGATCGGCGAGCACGACACCGCGGTTCTCATGCACAATGACGGCGTTGTGCAGGGCCTTTCCGAAGTGCCGTTCATGCAGGACGTGCTGCACTGGGGCGTGCTGACTATCGGCACTGGTTTGGGCAATGCGCGCTTCACCAATCGCAGGAAGGACAAGGGCAAGGACAAGAGCGCCAAGGAAGACAAGAAGAGCAAGGATTGAGGCAACCCCGAGCAGGTAACCTTGACCGGTTAGGTTAAAAGCGAGATCGCGTTGCCGATTCGGCGCGGATCGCTACCCTCGAACCGTCGCTCAGGCTGACCGGTGAAGCCGGCCACAATTTCAATGACGCGACACGGGACCGCCGGTTTTTGTCGCGTCTGGCGGTCCCACTATTGATGAGCATTGTCGCCGATCAGCTCCAGCCGACGCGTTTGAAAAACGCGGCGATTTCGGCTGCGGCACGATCGGGATCCTCGCGATGCGGAAAGTGCCCCACTCCCGGAAACAGGGCGAGATCGAGGCTGGAGAAGGTCGCACCCAACCGGTCGGTCCAGGAAAACGGAAACAGCGGATCATGCTCGGCCCAGCGGACGCAGGTCGGCACATGGATCGGCGCGAGCTGCGGCGCCTCGCCCTTCATCATCCTGACCCGCCCTTCATGGGCTGCGCGGTAATGAGCAAAACCGCCGGCGAGGTTGCCGGGTTTCAGGAAGTTGTCGGTGAAGGCTTCGAGGACGTCGTCGAACGCGTCCTTGCGGTGCGCCCAGTGCTTCAGGAAGTAACCGATATAAGTCCGGCAGCTTTCGCGGGTCGCGCCGACCAGGTGTGGGGCCATCTCCAACTGGTTGAAGGACTGGTACCAGATATTGTTGAGCCGCTCGGGCTCCGCCATTCGCGCTCCGATGCCGGGATAGACGAAATCAAAGAAAAATAAGCCCGAGAACCGCTCGGGTGTTTTTCGCGCCAGCGGCTGCATCAGCGCGCCGCCGACGTCATGGCCGATGACGCCGATCTGGCGGAGGCCGAGCGCATCGAGCAGCGCCAGCATATCGGCGGCATGCTGGTCGGGGCCGAACGGCCCGTCGGGCTTGTTGCTGTCGCCGAAGCCGCGCAGGTCCGGCGCGAGCAAGGTGAAGCGATCGGCAAGCCGCTCCATCACCGGCTTCCAGGTGAGCCAGAATTCCGGCCAGCCATGCAGCAGCAGCAGCGGCGTCCCTGCGCCGGTGCGCGCGACATGGAACG
>VAZH01000343.1:4539-5731 GCA_005884465.1 Alphaproteobacteria bacterium
CCTCGCCTAGAACTCGCCCCAACCGCGGGGCGGGAAGCCGCCCGTTTTGGCGCCTGGAGAGGTGGCAGAGTGGTCGAATGCACCGCACTCGAAATGCGGCATAGGTGCAAGCCTATCGGGGGTTCGAATCCCTCCCTCTCCGCCAGCAAGTCTCTGATATTACGCCATAAAATATCTGTAGTTGAATTGTGCCGTCATTCCCGCCGGTTAGCGCCCACAATTGCGCAAGTTGGTCACTGAGAGAGCGAAATTCCCGCGCTTTGCACGTTCAGTGTCGGTCGTTTCTCAGAACGCGACTTTCTCAGTGGCTTTCTCGGCGGATAGCGCGAGGGCTCACATGCCACTCCTCACATGCCACTCCCCTCCGCCTCCAACAGCTTGTCTGGACATTTCGGTCTCTCTGTCTAAAACCTCAGCAGGCGCGTAACCGAAAGCTCCCGAATAGCCCGTTTTCGATCTGTAGGCCTGCATCCGATGGCCCGGAGCGTAGTTGGAAGCACGGTGGCCAGCTTTCTTTCCGTACTTTTGCATCTCCTGGCCCGGTGTCTTGCTCGATACACCCTGTGCAAACACGGCGGGCGCAGAAGCAATCAGTGCAACGGTGGAAAGCGCGATTACTGCGAGTTTCATTTACGCCTCCTTTGGTTCCCCAGCCGATGATTGAAACCCCGCGTCGGTGCCGATCTTCCCGATAACCGGAAGCACGGCCCCGCCTTTGGGCTAGGGCTTTAGGTCAGGCGGGTGCCGTGCCGGACCACGGACTAGCGCGGCGGACGTGGCCCAAAGGGTTACAAACCGGTTTGTAATTGTCGGTTCCTTGGTCGCGATCTAAAAAAGCCGCGAGGCCCGGATGACCCACGGATCCGGCGCAGTGATCTGCTCCCGTGAGCCCGCGTAGACATTTTTGCGCTTTTCAAATTTTTCAATCACCACGTCGGCGAGGCGGAATGGTGAGTAGCGATGATTTGAACGTTTATGGCGGCGCTGTTACTATGTGACGATCAATGTAAAATGCACGTTGGCGTCGAGCCCGTTTTGGGCCGACAGGGCGGATCGCCCGCCTGGAATCGCTGAGGAGCTTAGTGCCATGCGTATCCGCTCGTGTTATTTATTTTATTGAGTTTCGTTTGGCGATTTGGAGCGTAGCCCCAAGTCAACCCCAGAGCCGATGGTGGAAGGAGGAAAAAACGAG
>VAZH01000344.1 GCA_005884465.1 Alphaproteobacteria bacterium
TGCGGTCGAGATGTCGCTGCATCACAAGCTGTGCCATGTGCTCGGCGGTTCGTTCGATCTGCCGCATGCGGAAACCCACGCAATCGTGCTGCCTCATGCTATCGCGTATAACGCGGCGGCAGCGCCGGACGCGATGACGCGCATTGCGCGGGCGCTAGATACACCCAACGCGGCGCTTGGTCTCTATGACCTGGCGCGGCGTCTACAGCTTCCGAGCGGACTTTCGGATATCGGGATGCCGGAATCCGGTATCGAGAGAGCGGCCGATATCGCCGTCCAGAATCCATATGCCAACCCTCGACCGGTGGATCGTGCATCGGTGCGCGATTTGATTGCGCGTGCCTATCGCGGCGATCCCCCGCTGCTTCAATAAAAGCGGTGTGGTCTTCCAGAGGTTTCGAAGGAAAAAAATATGACTCGGTTCGACGATCATCAACTCACGGCGGAAGTCATCCGCAGCTTCGATAAAACGCGCAATCCGCGGCTCAAATCGATTCTGACGGAGTTGGTGACGTCGTTGCACGACTTTGTGCGGAAAACCGATCTCAGTTTCGAAGAGTGGAATTACGCGATCGATTACCTGACGCGGACCGGCCAAGCCTGCACAGCGACGCGACAGGAGTTCATCTTGCTGTCCGATGTTCTCGGCGTATCAATGCTGGTCGATGCCGTCAATCATCGCGAACGCGACGGTGCGACGCAGACCACGGTGCTCGGTCCGTTCTATGTCGGCGAGCACCGGCCGACCCCTCACGGCTCGGACATTTCAACAGGGGTCGATGGCGAGCCAATGTTCGTGCGCAGCCGAATCACCGATCTCGACGGCAAGGCGCTGGCGGGTGCAGTGATCGACGTCTGGCACGCGGACGACGACGGATTTTACGACTCGCAAAAACCGTCCTACGGGAAGCAGGGGCCCTCGCTCCGCGCGCGGTTCATCGCCGACCATGACGGGCGCTTCTCGTTTCGAACGATTCTGCCCCGCAGCTATCCGATTCCGACCGATGGCCCGGTCGGCGAACTGATAGGGGCGACCGGTCGTCACCCGATGCGGCCGGCCCACGTCCATTTCCTGGTCCAGGCGCAAGGCTACGAGCCCCTGATCACCCACGTCTTTCTCGAGGGCGACCCATACCTGACATCGGACGCCGTCTTCGGTGTCAAGGACGAACTCGTTTCAAGGGTCGAACGTCACGACGAGCCGTTGATGGCGGATGGCGAGCGTGCGTCGGGACCGTGGCACGTGATGACTTATGATTTTCAGATGAAGCCGGGAACGGGAGTCGTTCCTCAGCCCCTGCTGTCGGCAGCCGAATAGGGCAATCGCGCAACAAACGAAACAATATGGAGAGGACAATGGCCAATATGATCGAAACCGATGTGCTCATCGTTGGAAGCGGACCGGCCGGCGCGACGTCGGCGGCATTGCTGGGCATGTACGGCGTCAAGCATATTCTGGTGACCAAATATGGCTGGCTCGCCGATACGCCGCGCGCGCACATCACCAACCAACGGGCGATGGAAGTCTTGCGGGACCTGGGCCTTGAGGACAAGGCGCTCGCCCAGGCGACCAAGCAGAACCTGATGGCGAATAACGTGTTCTGCCAAAGCCTCGCCGGCGAAGAGCTCGGGCGGCTCTATTCCTGGGGTAACCATCCCACGCGCCGCGCCGACTATGAGCTCGCTAGTCCGGTCAGCATATGCGACCTGCCGCAAAACCTTCTGGAGCCGATCCTGCTCGAAGCCGGGGGGCAACGCGGAACGGCTATCCGCTTCAACACTGAATTCGTCGATCTGGTTCAGGATGCGACCCATGTCACCGCAACCGTGAAGGACCGGCTTTCCGGCGAGACTTACCAGATCCGCGCCAAATATCTGATCGGCGCCGACGGCAGCCGCAGCCGCGTTGCGGAGGTCGTCGGCCTGCCGATGGAAGGTGAAATGGGCCGCGCCGGCAGCATGAACATCGTCGCCCAAGTCGATCTGACCAAATACGTCGCACACCGGCCGAGCGTGCTGTACTGGGTGCTGCAGCCGGGCGCGCAGATCGGCGGCATCGGCGCCGGCGTGGTGCGCATGGTACGGCCGTGGAACGAGTGGCTGTTCATCTGGGGCTACGACCTTTCGCAGGGCGAACGGAAACTCAGCGACGACGAAGCGATCTCCATCGTGCGCAATCTTGTCGGCGACGAGACGCTCGACGTCACCATACGTTCGACTTCGACCTGGACGGTCAACGAGATGTATGCGGGACATTATTCGTCGGGGCGAGTGTTCTGCATGGGGGACGCCGTGCACCGCCATCCGCCGACCAACGGGCTCGGCTCCAATACATCGATCCAGGACGCCTATAATCTGTGCTGGAAGCTGAAATACGTGCTCGAAAACAAGTCTTCCCCGGCGCTGCTCGACAGCTATTCCGCGGAGCGTCAGCCGGTGGGGCAACAGATCGTCAAGCGCGCCAACAAGAGTATCGGCGATTTCGAGCCGATTTTCGAAGCGGTCGGACTGCTGTCGTCGGCGGATCCCGCGGAGGCGCGCAAGAATATGGAGGCGCGCAAGGCGGCAACACCGGAAAGCAAGGAACGCCGCCGCAGGCTCTATCAGGCGATCGCGCAGAAGAGCTACGAATTCAACTGTCACGGCGTCGAGATGAACCAGCGCTATGCGTCTGCCGCCGTGATTCCCGACGGTACGCCGGAGCCCGCATTCACCCGCGATCACGAACTGTACTACCACGCCACCACATGGCCGGGGGCGCATCTTCCCCATGTCTGGATCGAGCATCGTGGAATGCGCAAGTCGACTCT
>VAZH01000345.1 GCA_005884465.1 Alphaproteobacteria bacterium
CGAGGTCGCTCGTCACTCCAACGTACAGAATGCCGTTTGGCGCACTAGCCAGAATGTAAACATAGCCACCTGACATAGGCGGATGATGAAGGACGTGGATGGCCGGGACAAGCCCGGCCATGACGGTACCTCAGCGATCGGACCTCAATAATCCACCCGCACCAGATAGAGCCCGTCGGGCGGCGCGACCGGGCCGCAGGCGGCGCGGCTTCGTGCGGCCAGGGCGGCGGCGAGATCGTCGGCGCTCCAGCGGCCCTCGCCGACCCAGACCAGCGAGCCGACCATCGAGCGCACCTGGCTGTGCAGGAACGAGCGCGCCGAGGTCAGGATGTCGACGGCGTCGCCGTCTCTCACGACATCGAGCTGGTCCAAAGTCTTCTCCGGCGATCTGGCCTGGCATTCGCTGTCGCGAAATGTGGTGAAGTCGTGCTTGCCGGTCATTCTTTGCGCGGCGGCGTGCATGGCGTCGGTATCGAGAGGTCTCGGCAGCCGCCAGGCGCGGCCGATGTCGAGCGCGAGATTGGCGCGGCGATTGCTGATGCGATAGAGATAATGCCGTCGTCTTGCGGAGAACCGCGCATCGAAATTGTCCGGCACGATTTCCGCACTGAGCACGCCGACCGGAAGCGGCCGCAAATGTGCATTCAGGCCGTCGCGCAGCCGGCCCGGCACGAAATGCCTGGCAATATCGCAATGCGCGACCTGCGCCAGCGCGTGCACGCCGGCGTCGGTGCGGCCGGCGCCATAAACGCGGACCTGCTCGCCGCAGATCGCCTTGACCGCGTCCTCCAGCGCGCCCTGCACCGAAGCGCCATTGTCCTGGATCTGCCAGCCGCAGAACGGCGCGCCGTCATATTCGATGGTCAGTTTGTAGCGGGGCATATGTGCACAACGATCTATCTGTCGTCATGGCCGGGCTTGACCCGGCCATCCATCATCTTCGTAGGACTCTTGTGAAGATAGATGGATACGCGGGTCAAGCCCGCGTATGACGATTTGGATGCGTGGGTAGGCTCACACAATGCGCGTGCCAACCCTCACCGATGTGCCGTGCAAAAAATCTTCCGCTTTCATCGGCTGCTTGCCGGCGCGTTGCAGTTCGAGAATCCGGATCGCGCCTTCCTTGCAGGCGACCGCGAGATGGTCGTCGAGCACTTCACCAGGGGCACCCGAGCCGTCGGCCATGGCGCAGCACAGGATTTTTACGCGCACTTGCTCGCCCTCGATCGGCATCTTGGACCATGCGCCGGGAAACGGCGACAGCCCGTGAATATGGCGCAGCACTTCCCGCGCCGGCCTGTTCCAATCGATCCGCGCCTCGGCTTTTTCGATTTTTGTGGCGTAGGTCACGCCTTCCGCGCTCTGCTTGGTGAGCTGCAATTTGCCGCGTTCCAGCGCGCCCATTGCCCGCGCCATCAGGTCGCCGCCGAGCCGCGCCAGCGCATCGTGCACATCGGCTGCGGTCATCGCATCGGTAATCGCCATGCGTTCGGCCATCGCGACATCGCCGGTATCAAGGCCGGCATCCATTCTCATTACCATCACGCCGGTCTCGATATCGCCTGCCATGATGGCGCGGTTGATCGGCGCGGCGCCACGCCAGTGCGGCAAGAGTGAGGCATGCAGGTTGAAGCAGCCGAGTTTTGGGGTCCCGAGGATGGCCTGCGGCAGGATCATGCCATAGGCGACGACGACCGCAGCGTCGGCGTTGTGCGCGCGAAACTGTTCGAGCGCCTCCGGCGTCTTCAGTGTGGTTGGCGTGAGCACGGGGATGCCGAGCCGCCTTGCCTCAACTTCCACCGGCGTTGGCTGCAGCTTCATGCCGCGCCCGGCGGGCTTTGCCGCGCGGGTGTACACGGCTGCGATCTCGTGGCCATGGGCCACAAGCTCCAGCAGCGTCGGCACCGCAAATTCCGGCGTGCCCATGAAGATCAAGCGAAGCGGCATTTCTAAATCTGTGCCTTTGTGGGAGGACGTTCATTTTTAGCCGTCATGCCCGCGCTTGTCGCGGGCATCCACGTCTTTCTTTGCCGCGACAAGACGTGGATGGCCGGGTCCAGGCCCGGCCATGACGCCATGACGAGGATAGAATCGAATGCCGAACCCTACTCCGCCGCGCGCTTGGCGGCTTTTGCAAATTTCTTCAAGACGCGGTCGCGCTTCAGCTTCGACAGATAATCCACGAACAGCACGCCGTTGAGATGATCGATCTCGTGCTGGATGCAGGTGGCGAACAGGCCTTCGGCGGCTTCCTCATGCACCTTGCCGTCGAGATCGGTGAAGCGCACCCGCACCTTGGCCGGCCGCTCCACTTCCTCGTAATATTCCGGAATCGACAGGCAGCCTTCCTCGTAAATCGAGGTTTCTTCCGATGACGACAGAATTTCCGGATTGATGAAGACGCGGGGCCGCGGCTTGCTCTCGCCGTCTTCATCCCGTTTGGCGAGATCCATGGTGATCAGCCGCAGCGGCTGCGCGACCTGGATCGCCGCGAGCCCGATTCCGGGCGCGGCGTACATGGTCTCGAACATGTCGTCGGCGAGCTTGCGCACTTCCGCCGTGACTTTTTCAATCGGCCTGGAGACGAGCCGTAACTGCTTGTCCGGCAGGATGATGATTTCTCTTAATGCCATGGCGCGCGATTTAAGCTGCTGATTTGCCGGGGTCAATGCGCGCCGGAACCTGTTAACCCGCCGCTAACCATGAAAATTAGGCCGGCATTAACCACGAAAATTAGTCTTTCATTAACCATAAATGTTCCCTCTTCGTTCGCCTTGGTGGGCGAATCGGCTACAAGGGCTAATGAACGAGATTCTTTTTATGGCCGGCGACCTGCCGGTCCGCACCGGTTTTGCGCTGATCGGCATCAGTGCGCTGGTGCTCATGCTGCTCACCATCATTGCCATCGTGCTCGCACGATCCAGTCGGCGCGGCGCCGAACTGGCGATGGCGCAGGCCCTTCGCGCCGATGAACTGGAAGAACGCTTGAGCGAAATGCGGCGCGCGCAGAGCGAGGCCACCGGCCGCGTCGATGCGATGGGGCAGGCATTGGCTGGCCGCCAGGCCGAGATGGCGCGGGCGGTCAGCGAGCGGCTGGATTCGGTGACCCATCGCGTCGGTCAATCGATGGAACAAACTACGCGCAACACCATGGATTCTTTGCGCGTGCTGCACGAGCGGCTCGGCATCATCGATAACGCCCACAAGAACCTTACCGATCTCACCTTGCAGGTGACCACGCTGCGCGACGTGCTCGCCAACAAGCAATCGCGCGGCGCGTTCGGGCAGGCGCGAATGGAGGCGATCGTCCAGGACGGCATGCCGAAGGGGTCTTACGAATTCCAGTTCACGCTCTCGACCGGCAAGCGACCGGATTGCGTGGTGTTCCTGCCCGACCAGCGGCCGCTCTGCATCGACGCGAAATTTCCACTGGAAGCGATGACCGCGCTGCACGACGCGCGCACCGACGAGGAGAAAAAAATCGCAACGCAGCGCCTTCGCAATGACGTGATGAAGCATGTCAGCGATATCGCCGAGAAATATCTGATTGTTGGCGAGACCCAGGATACCGCGCTGATGTTCGTGCCGTCGGAATCCGTCTATGCCGAGATTCACGATGGCTTTGACGATTTGATTCAGAAGGCCTATCGCGCCCGCGTGGTGCTGGTATCGCCGTCGCTGTTGATGCTGGCGATCCAGGTGATGCAGCAAATCCTCAAGGATGCGCGGATGCGCGACGCCGCCGACCAGATTCGCACCGAGGTGCTCAACCTCGGCGATGATCTGGGCCGGTTGCGCGAGCGCGTTCTGAAGCTGCAAAACCATTTCAGCCAGGCCAATGAAGACGTCCGGCAGATCCTGATTTCCGCCGACAAGATCGAAAAGCGCGCCGGCCGGATCGAGGAACTGGATTTCAGCAAGGAACCGCCCGCCGAGACCCCGCGTCTCGTCAAGCCGGCCGCGCCGGAACTATTCCCGCTGCCGCGCACGCTGCAGGCGGGGGAGTAGGGCAAGGTGTCATCGCCCGGCTTGACCAGGCGACCCAGTATTCCAAAGGCGCCTCCGTCGAAGCGACGAAGTGTGGTTATCTCCTGCGATCTCAGGATAAAGATCGATCCAGTTTGGATTGTCTTTTTCAATCAGCGAAATCTTCCAACTGCGCGTCCATTTCTTTAGCCGCTTCTCGCGACGTATAGCCTGCTCAATCTCGTCAAAGCATTCGAAGTAAACCAGCCGAATTGCATCGTGGCGTTTGGTAAAGCTTTCGGCAACTTTCAGTCTATGTTCGACCACGCGACGAACAAGGTCGTTGGTCACGCCAATGTAAAGCGTGCCGCCAATGCGATTGGCAAGTATGTTAAACGTAATACTGCGTGCTCCCATCAGCCGTCTCTGGAATACTGGGTCGCCCGGTCAAGCCGGGCGATGACAGTATCATTTGTTGCATCCGAATCTGCTAGCACTACGCCATGACCAGCGCCCCTGAAAACGGCCTGCCCGAAACATCCATTGCCCCCCTCCCCCGCGCCTCCTGGCGCGAGGGGTGGGCGGTGTATCTGCAGCGGCGGGTGCTGATCGTCTTGCTGCTCGGCTTTTCATCCGGCCTGCCGCTGGCGTTGTCGGGCTCGACACTCCTGGTATGGATGCGCGAATCCGGCGTCGATCTCGGCACCATCGGGCTGTTCGCGCTGGTCGGCACGCCCTACACACTGAAATTCCTGTGGGCGCCCTTGGTCGATGCGCTTCATGTGCCGTTCTTCACGCGCGCGTTCGGCCGCCGGCGCGGCTGGCTGGTGTTCTCGCAACTGCTCTTGATCGGGGCGATCCTTTTGCTGGCGCTGACCGACCCGGCGCGGTCGCCGCTGTTGGTGGCGCTCGGCGCATTACTGGTGGCGACGATGTCATCGACCCAGGACATCGTGGTCGACGCGTTTCGCGTCGAAAGCCTGCCCGAAAGCGAGCAGGCCGCCGGCATGGCGTCCTATGTCGCGGCCTATCGCATCGGCATGCTGGTCTCGACCGCGGGCGCGCTGTTCATGGTCAGCGCGTTCGAATCAACCGGCATCCCGCGCGCCTCGGCATGGATGTGGGGCTATGTGGCGATGGCGGCGCTAGTGCTGATCGGCACCGCCACCGCGCTATCCGCCACAGAACCGGAGCAGTCGGCGCGCGCGGAGGCCGCGACGCGCGCCGAAACTGCATTCACGCGCGTGATCCACGCCGCGATCGGCGCATTCTCTGAATTTCTCGTGCGCAAGGATGCTCTCGCGGCGCTCGCCTTCGTGGTGCTCTACAAATTCACCGACGCATTTTCCGGCACCATGACCGCGCCGTTCGTGATCGACCTCGGTTTTTCCCGCAACGACTACGCCGCCATCGTCAAGGGCGTCGGCCTCGCCGCTACCTTGATCGGCGGGTTTGCCGGCGGATTCGTCGCGCGGCGCTACTCGCTTGCCGTGAGCCTGTGGATCGGCGGCGTGCTGCAGGCGGTTGCCAACCTGTCGTTCTCCTGGCTCGCCTTCGTGGGGGTCAATCAATGGGCGCTGGCGTTCGCGATCTCGGCGGAAAATTTCACCAGCGCCATCGGCACCGTGATCTTCGTCGCCTATCTCTCCGCGCTGTGCCAAAACCCGCTGCACACCGCGACCCAATACGCGCTGCTGACGGCGCTTGCCGCGGTGGGGCGCACCTATCTGTCGTCAGGCGCGGGATATGTGGCGAAGGCGACCGGCTGGCCGTTATTTTTTGCGATCTGCGTCGTGGTCGCGGTGCCGAGCCTGATCCTGCTCGCCTGGCTGCAGCGCCGCAAGCATTTTGACGCGCTGGAGCCGCGGGTTTAGGGCGCGACGCTGCACCTACAAACTCAATCGTCATCATCCGCGAAAGCCGATGATCCAGTATTCCAGAGGCGCTCGTTATCAAAAACAGACGTCACGGCGTACTGGGTCGCCCGGTCAAGCCGGGCGATGACAATGTTGCTTGCGATAACAGTCGTGCTTGCGGCAGCGACAGTACCCTCAATGCTTCGCCACCACGCTCCATTTGGTGACCACGGCTTCGCTCATCTGGCCGGCCTCCTGGGCGCAGGCGACCTCGTCGACCTTCAGCGAGACTTGCTTGCCGATAAAAGCCTTCAACTGCGCCGCCTCGGCATCATTGTTGGTCACGATCTGAAATGTCTCCGGTCCGGTCTCGAGATTGCAGAGCCCGCTCGGCGGCGGCAGCCGGTGCGGTTCGCTGACGAGCTGGAAGGTGTTGACGCGCTTGCCCTTGGCGCGGCTGCGCATGGCGTTGAGCTGCCCGGTCAGGACATCGCCGTTCTTGATCGCCTGCTGCGCCTGCGCGTCAAACGCGCCCGCCTGCATGATCGCCAGAACAGCCGCAGCCAGCGCGGATAGTTTACCGAAGTCGCTTCTCGTCATGTGTCCTCTGA
>VAZH01000346.1:0-1195 GCA_005884465.1 Alphaproteobacteria bacterium
CAAGCTCGATTCCGGCACCTGGGTCAGCGTCGGGACGCTGCGGGTCGCCGCCATTGCCGCGCTGGCGCCGCTGGCGCAGGACATCGTCGTGGCGGGCCATGGCGGCGACCATGTGCGTTTCCTGATATTTCCGAATATCGCCGCCTGCCGCGCGCATGCGGGCCTGCCTGACAGCGCTGCTGTCGGCGAGGTGATCGGCAACGAAAAAGTGCGCGCAGGCATAGCGTCGGGCCTGGCAAAACTGAAGGCGCAAAGCGGCGGCAGCTCCTCGGGCCATGCGACGCGGGCGCTCCTATTGGCCGAGCCTGCTTCGGTTGACGGCGGCGAAAGCACCGACAAAGGTTACATCAATCAGCGCGCGGTGCTGACACGGCGCGCGAATGCGGTAGCGACGCTGCAAGACGATGCGTCAGCCGAATGGATCGGATGCCCGGACTGAGCCGCAGCCTGCGACTCGCATTTGCTTGATTTATGAGCATGGCCATACTCGACCTCGCATTCCTATCGGCCAGCTTTGCCCGCCGTCGGCGGTGACACTGTGCCGGGACGCGAGGTGCTCGCGGAGATTGCGTCACCGCGAGGCGCTCTTGTGCGCCTCTACCAAGTTCATCAGCATCTGAAGAAAGGCGGCCTGCTCGTGCTTGTTGAGGGCGGCCAGCGTTTGCGCATTGAAGCCGTTTCCGAGCCTAACGGCGTCTTCGGTTCTCTTGCGCCCTGACGGGGTCAAACTAAGCTCGACGGCCCGCTTGTCTCTGACCGATCTCCTGCGCTTGATGGTTCCCTCATCTTCCATCTTCGACAGAATCTTCACGAGATTGGGAAGTTGCATCTTGAGCACTCCGGCGAGTTCACTCTGCGTCACCGTTGGATTGTCGCGTACAGTGACAAGAATTGCGTAGTCTGCGGGCGACAGTCCCAGGGCTTCAAAATACTCGAAGAACCTCTCGAAAATCTGGATCTGCAAGATCCGGATCATAAATCCTGGCGTCTGCCGCAATGCGCTCAGATTCAGATCTTGTCCGGCGGTCTGCTCGCCCGAAGCTTCCCTCCCAGGGTCCTTGCGTGCCAAGACATCAGTCGATCTTCCCATTTCCAGGCGCTCGCTCTGCATTGTGAATTGACACGCGTCAAACATACTTATAAATTATAAGTAAATTTGAGGCGGCTGTGAAGGCTGTCCACCAAAATTGTAGAG
>VAZH01000346.1:1262-16089 GCA_005884465.1 Alphaproteobacteria bacterium
ATCCAGTGGATTGCTCGCGTCCGTTGCGCATGGGCAAGAGCGCATCCGGATCGGCGTACTCAACGACCAGTCCGGCGTATTTTCAACTTACCAGGGCGTCGGTTCGGTCGTCGCGGCGCAAATGGCGGTCGAGGATTATGGCGCCAGGGCCGCCGGCAAGCTGGTCGAAGTCATCACGGCCGATCATCAAAACAAGACCGACGTGGGCGTGGCCATCGCGCGGCGGTGGTACGAGAATGAAAATGTCGATGCCATTTTCGATCTCCCGAATTCCGCGATTGCGCTCGCGGTCGCCAATATGAGCGAGCAAAAGAACAAGGTCCTCGTCGGCTCGGGCGCCGGGACCGCGCTGCTGACGGGCGAGAAATGTACGCCGAACACAGTCCACTGGACCTACGATACCTACGCTTATGGGCACGGCCTCGGTAAAGCCGTGGTCGCCCAAGGCGGGAAGAAATGGTTCTTCCTCACGGCGGACTACGCCTTCGGCCACGACCTCGAAAAGCAGGCCTCCGAGGCCGTCAAGGCGTCCGGCGGCGAAGTCCTCGGCGCTGTTCGGCATCCGTTAGGAACGGCTGACTATGCGTCTTTCCTCTTGCAGGCACAGGCGTCCGGCGCGGACATCGTCGGCATCGCCAACGCCGGCGACGACACCATCACATCGATCAAGCAGGCGGCGGAATTCGGCCTTACCAAAAAGCAAAAGCTTGTCGGACTGATCCTGGGCATGAACGGGCTTCCAGCGCTCGGCCTGAAAGCGGCGCAGGGCGCGCAAATCATCAATCCATTCTATTGGGACCTGACCGACGGAACCCGCGCGTTCGCCAAGCGCTTTGCCGAACGCCATCCCCAGAACAATTATCCCAATGACATGCAGGCAGGCGTCTATGCCTCGGTGCTTCACTATCTCAAGGCTGTGGACAAGGCAGGAAGCTCCGGCGACGGAAAGGCCGTTGTCGCGGCGATGAAGGCCATCCCGACCGATGATCCGCTGTTCGGCAAGGGCACCATCCGACAGGATGGACGCAAGATTCATCCGCTCTATCTGCTGCAGGTCAAGACGCCCGAAGAGTCCACGTCGAAATGGGATCTGCTGAAAGTTATCGCGACAATCCCGGGAGAGCAGGCTTTCCGTCCCGAAAGCGAAGGAAACTGTCCCCTCGTCAAGAAATGATGTGGAGGGCGCAACCGCATTCCGGCGCTGCATGGCCGTGAAAACGAGGAAGAGCATTCGGTTCGGAGGTTAGAAATGATCAGACCCGACGCGGAGGTGAGTGGTCGATTGACGGAAGCACCATCAGGCGCTCCGCCGATCCCACGTGTGGACGTTGACCCATTTTCAAACGAATTCTTCGAGAACCCTTACCCCGCCCACGAGGCGTTGCGCGAGGCGGGCCCGGTGGTGCATCTCGACAAATGGAACGTATATGCGGTCGCGCGCTACGCGGAAGTTCATGCTGTGCTCAACGATCCCCTGACGTTCTGTTCCAGCCGCGGCGTGGGCTTGAGCGATTTTGCCAAGGAGAAACCGTGGCGGCCGCCGAGCCTTATTCTCGAGGCCGACCCGCCGGCCCATACGCGGACCCGTGCGGTACTCAGCCGGGTGCTTTCGCCTGCGGTCATGAAGCAAATCCGTGACCGGTTCGTCGACGCCGCCGAGGTCAAGATCGACCGGCTGCTGGCCAAGGGAAGCGTCGATGCCGTCGCCGATCTGGCCGAGGCCTATCCGCTGTCGGTCTTTCCCGATGCTGTCGGGCTGAGACAGGAAGGCCGCGACCATCTGCTGCCCTACGCCGGCGTGGTCTTCAATGCGTTCGGGCCGCCGAACGAATTGCGGCAGACAGCGATCGAACGCTCGCAGCCGCACCAGGCTTATGTGCAGGAGCAATGCCAACGACACAATCTCGCACCGGGAGGTTTCGGCGCCTGCATCCATGCCCGGGTCGATGCCGGCGATATCACGGAGGCGGAGGCACCGATGCTGGTGCGCTCGCTGCTCTCGGCGGGTATCGATACCACCGTCAACGGCCTCGGCGCCGCCATCTATTGCCTCGCCCGCTTTCCGGAGGAATGGGCGCGGCTGCGCAGCAATCCGACCCTCGCCCGCAATGCGTTTGAGGAGGCCATCCGGTTTGAAAGTCCGGTGCAGACCTTCTTCCGCACGACGACGAAGGACGTCGATATCGGCGGCCACGGTGTCCGCGAGGGCGAGAAAATCCTGATGTTCCTTGGCGCGGCCAATCGCGATCCCAGACGATGGGCCGATCCGGATCGCTACGACATCACGCGCAAGACCAGCGGTCATGTCGGTTTTGGTTCGGGCATTCATATGTGCGTCGGCCAGTTGGTCGCTCGCCTGGAAGGTGAGGCGATGCTGGCGGCACTGGCACGAAAGGTCGCCACCATTGAGATCACCGGACCCGTGAAGCGCCGCTACAACAACACACTGCGTGGTCTGGAAAGTCTTCCCATCACCCTTAAAGCTGCCTGAGTCGATATCCATGCCGACCATTGTCTTTATTCACCCCGACAACCGCTCTGAGAGCATCGACGCGGTGGTTGGCGAGAGCGCCATGCAGGCCGCGACCGGCAATGGCATTGACGAGATCGTGGCCGAGTGCGGCGGCAATGCCATGTGCGCCACCTGCCATGTCTATGTCGACGAGAACTGGATCGGCCGCCTCGCTGCCATGGGTGACGAAGAGAACGCGCTGCTTGATGGCGTGGCAACCGAGCGGCAACCCAGCAGTCGCTTGTCCTGCCAGATCAAAATCGAGCAAGGCCTTGACGGCCTCGTCCTGCGCCTGCCGGAAAGGCAGGTTTGACCTCCGTGATCGCAGACAAGCGGCTTGCCCTGAAACTGAATTGAGGCCCGGCCCGGTCCGGGATCAGCAAAAGTCAAATCCAAAGGGAGAGAATTTATGAAAAGTTTCCGGCTTTATCTGGCCTTGGCAATGTTCTGCGCCATAGGCGGATCGGCGCATGCCGAAATTTCCGGCGATGTGGTGCGGGTCGGCGTGCTCAACGATATCTCCGGCATCTTTCAGGACACCAACGGCATGGGTTCGGTGGAAGCAGCAAAGATGGCGGCGGAAGATTTCAACGGCGGCGGCAAGAACATCAAGGTCGAGATCGTCTACGCTGATCACCAGAACAAGGCCGATGTCGGTTCGGCGATCGCCCGCAAATGGCTCGATGTCGATGGGGTCGACGCCATTGTTGACGTGCCGAATTCGGCCGTAGGCCTCACCATCAATTCGCTTGTGCGCGATACCAAGATGACGTTCCTGGCGTCGTCCACCGCCAGCTCCGATCTCACCGGCAAGGCTTGCTCACCGAACACCATCCAGTGGGTCAATGACGCCTGGGCGACCGGCAACACCACCGCCGCGGCAATGATGGCGCGTGGTGGCAAGGATTGGTATTTCATCACGGTGAACTACGCGCTCGGCCAGGGCATCGAGGCCGAAGCGACAAATTACATCGAGAAGCACGGCGGCAAGGTGCTGGGCTCGAGCAAACATCCACTCGGTACCTCGGACTTTGCATCGTTCCTGCTACAGGCGCAGAATTCAAAAGCCAAGGTGATCGGGCTTGCCAATGCCGGCGGCGACACCATCAATGCCGTCAAGCAGGCCGGCGAGTTCGGCATCAGCCAGGGCGGACAGACCATGGTTGCCTTCCTCCTGTTCGTCAACGACGTCCACGGCATGGGGCTGAAGGTCGCGCAGGGACTGCAACTGTTAGAGGCCTTCTATTGGGATATGGATGACGACACCCGCGCCTTCGCCAAGCGTTTCTCCGTGCGGCCGGGCATGAACGGCAAGATGCCGAGCGGCAATCAGGCCGGCGTTTATGCATCCACGCTCGCCTATCTCAACGCAGTGGCCGCCACTGGCAGTGACGCTGCCCAGGACGTCGTGCCGCAGATGAAGAAGTTCAAGGGCAAGGACAAACTGTTCGGCGATGTCACGATCCGTCAGGACGGCCGCGTGATCCATCCGATGTATCTGTTTGAGGTCAAGAAGCCGGAGGAGTCGAAATATCCTTACGACTATTACAAACTGGTTTCGACCACTCCCGCCGATCAGGCGTTCCGGCCGATGGCCGAGGGCGGTTGTTCGCTTGTGAAGTAATGCGATCGGAAGCTTACGCTCGAAGCGTCAGCGGGCCACCTTGCTGCTTCCCTGGGTAATCAGCCGCGCGGCGCGCTGATCGCGCACGTAAACCCACAGCCAGCTCAGCGCAACGCTGAGCCGGTTGCGCAGGCCGATCAGGAAGTAGATGTGGGCGATGCCTTGCTGCTTCCCTGGGTAATCAGCCGCGCGGCGCGCTGATCGCGCACGTAAACCCACAGCCAGCTCAGCGCGACGCTGAGCCGGTTGCGCAGGCCGATCAGGAAGTAGATGTGGGCGATGCCCCAGATCCACCATGCGATGGTGCCGCGCAGCTTGATGCGTCCGAAATCGATCACCGCCTTGCGCTTGCCGATCTGCGCCAGGCTGCCGGCATGCTTGTAACGGAACGCAGCGATCTTGCCGCCGCGCAGGCGCGCTTTTATCAACTCGGCGACATAGCGGCCCTGCTGCTTCGCTGCCGGTGCGATGCCCGGGACCGGCTTTCCATCCGGGTCCGCAATCACAACGGTATCGCCGACCGCGAAGATGTCGGGATGGCCCGGTATGGTGAGGTCGGGCAGCACTTGCAGGCGGCCGGCGCGGTCGGCGGGTGCGTCAAGCCATTCGGCGGCGGGCGAGGCGCGCACGCCGGCGGCCCAGATGATGGTTGTGGTGTCGAGCCTGTTGCCGCCGTACACCACGTGATCGGCGGTGCATTCGGTAACCGCCTGTCCCAATACGACCTCGACGCCGATACTTTCGAGCGAGCGCTGCGCGTAGGCCGAGAGATCGTCGGCAAAGCCCGCCAGCACGCGCGGCCCGGCCTCGATCAGGACGACGCGCGCCTTGTGGGTGTCGATGTTGCGGAAGTCGGGCGGCAGCGTGTCCTGCGCCAATTCGGCGATGGTGCCGGCGAGTTCGACGCCGGTCGGGCCGGCGCCGACAATGACGAAGGTCAGGAGCGCGGCGCGCCGCTGCGGATCGCTCTCGCGCTCGGCGCGCTCGAACGCAACGAGAATGCGCCGCCGCAGCGTGGTGGCGTCCTCCAGCGTTTTCAGCCCGGGCGCGAATGGCTCCCATTCGTCGTGGCCGAAATAAGCGTGTCGCGCGCCGGTGGCGAGAACCAGCGTGTCGTAGGGCAGCGCATCGCCGTCATCGAGCAGCACGAGCTTGCCTTGTGTATCGACGCCGGTCACCGTGGCGAACAAGGTCGTGACCTCGGGGCGGTCACGCAACAAATAGCGGATCGGCCAGGCGATCTCCGAAGTCGCGAGGGACGCGGTGGCGACCTGGTACAACAGCGGCTGGAACAGATGGTGGTTGCGCCGGTCAACCAGCGTGATCTGGACCGGCGCGCCCGCCAGCCCAAACGTCGCTTCCAGTCCGCCGAAGCCGGCGCCGACGATCACTACGTGATGATGAGGTTCTGCCGGCGCTTTGGTCATCGGTCTTAAGCCTTCGGTTTCAGGTGTCTCCTGATGCTGAGTATGTATTCATTCGTACGTCCGGTCCAAGGCCGCTTTGCTAATCGGTCGACAGCCGGAGCGTATCGTGATGTCCTCATCCCCGCGTGAGCGCAATTGCGCTCATCCCCTGGAGGACCGCGCCTGCGCGCGCCTCAAGGGATGGACCACGGGCCTCATGGTTCGAGATGGCGCTGAAGAGGCGCCTTCTCACCATGAGGGACCCGCGACCGGACGCTCTCGCATCGATATCAGGCCGTTCGTGCCGCCTCGCTGGCCACGGTGCGCCGGCGCGCCGGAAGCCACAGCCCCGCAATGGCTCCCAGCAATGACAGCGCTGACGCGATCATCATCGCGGCGCCAAAGCCCCCGCTGAAGGCCGCGGCTGAGCCGACGGCGCCGGTGCCGGAAAACACGGCGACCAGAAGCGCCACGCCAAACATGCCGCCGAGGAAGCGCCCCATGTTGAAGACGCCGGAGGCCTTGCCCATTTCGACGACATTGACCGAACTCAGGACCGCATTCTGGACCGCCGGCATTGCCATCGACACGCCGACGCCGGCGACTACAAGCGGCGCAACCATCGCCGCATAGGCGACGCCGGGCGTAATGATCATCGCGATCCAGCCGAGGCCGATCGCCTGCATCGAGAGCCCCATCACCACCAGCGGCCGCTCGCCGATCCTGTTGACGACGTTGCCCGCGATCGGCGCGGTCACGAACAAGGTGGCGGTCCAGGGCAATAGTCGCAGGCCGACGCCAAGCGGCCCGTAGCCGAGCGCGGTCTGCAGGAATTGCGGCAGCAGAAACAGTACGCCGTACATCGCCGCGTACAGAAGAAAGCTGGCGACGATGCCCGATGACAGCGCCCGCGACCGGAACAGCCGCATCGGTACCATGGGTGCGGATATCAGCCGCTCCAAAATGACAAAGGCCGCTGCCAGCAGCAGCCCGGCCACAAAAGCCGTCAGCACCTCGGCGCTGCTCCAGCCGGCCCCGTTACCGCGCAACAGACCCCAAACCAATGCGAATGCTGAAGCTGCTACCAATACGAGCCCGGGAATATCGAGGGCCGCGGCGGGGCCAAAACTTTCGCGCAGCCGCGTCATCACCATGATGATGGCAATCAGCCCGATCGGCAGATTGATCCAGAAGATCCACTGCCATCCCAGGCCTTCGGTGATGGCACCGCCGATGGCCGGCCCCGCCAGCACGGCAACGCCGATCACGCCGCTGAAGATGCCGAGTGCCCGAGCGCGTTCTTCTCTCGGAAAAGCCGCGCTCAACAAGGCCATTCCGAGCGGCATGATCAGCGCCGAGCTGGCGCCCTGCGCGGCGCGTGCGACGATCAGCGCGACGATGCTGCCCGACAGCGCGCAGGCGATGGACGAAGCCATGAACAGCGAGATGCCGGCCGCGAACAGGCGGCGGCGTCCGAACCGGTCGCCGAGCGCGGCTCCGGTCAGGAGCAGCACCGCAAAGCTGAGATTGAAGGCGTTGACCGTCCACTGCAGCGCCTCCATCGGGGCGCCGAACTCGGCGCGGATGGTGGCGAGCGCCGCCGTCAGCACCTGAGTGTCGAGCGCCACCATAAAGGACGCCAGCGCGGCCACGCCCAGCACCCAGTTCTTGTCCGATTTTCCGTAAGGCTCCTGCATGCCATTCTCCGCCTGTTTCGCGGCCGCGTCGCGCGGCGCTTTCACGGCAAGACGAGGCGGGAGGGCGAAAGGATGCGGTGCAGAATAATTTTGTTGCGGTCGAATCCTTTTGCGGGGGCCAAACGTCTTTGGCATCGAGAGCGATGATTTCGCATCGCGGAAGACTGAAAGGAGAGGATGATGAAACAGACCCTGATCAGGTATAAGACCAAGCCTGAGTTGACCGACAAGAACGCTGATCTGATCGCGGCCGTGTTTGCGGAATTGAAGGCTGCAAAACCGCAAGGCACCCGCTATCTTTCGCTGCGGCTGGAGGACGACACGTTTATTCATTTCGTCGAGACCACGGCGGACGACGGCACCAGCGCGCTGCCTAAGCTGGCGGCTTTTCAGGCGTTCCAGAGCGGGATTCGCGAGCGTTGCGTCGAGCCACCGGTTGCCGGTGGTGTTACCATCGTCGGCAATTATCGGATGCTTGAGGCTCCCTAGTGCCTGGATTTAGAATTGCGGACAGCAGGATGAAATTGATGCCCGAGGCACCGGCTGCCGCCGATATTGACGGCCTGCTCGCAGCGATGCGGCCAAAGCTGCATCGCTACTGCGCGCGCATGGTCGGCTCGGTGATCGACGGCGAGGACGTGCTGCAGGATGCGCTGATCAAGGCGGTGGAGTCGTATGCGTCCGCCGGGGGAATCGGCAATCCCGAGGGCTGGCTGTTCCGGATCGCGCACAACACCGCGCTGGATTTTCTGCGCCGCCGCAACCGGCAGCAAGCGCTGCGATCAGGCGAGGAGGTGGACATGATCGCCGACCCGGCCGATACCATTAGTAGCCGCGAGATTGCCAGCGCAAGTCTTCGCACCTTCATGCGCCTTCCGGTCGCCCAGCGCTCCAGCGTGATCCTGACCGATGTGCTCGGTTGCTCGCTAAAAGAGGTTTGCGACGTCCTGGATTTCAGCCTGCCTGCCGTGAAAGCGGCGCTGCATCGCGGCCGCGCGCAGCTCCGCGAACTGGCTGACGAGCCGGACGATCTGCCGCATCCAAAATTGTCTGACGCCGATCGCGATCGGCTCGGCGCCTATGTGGCGCATTTCAACGCGCGGGATTTCGATGCCATCCGCGCGATGATTGCGGACGATGTGCGGCTTGATCTCGTCAACAAGACCCGCATGAGCGGCAAGGCCGAAGTGTCCAGATATTTCGGAAATTATTCGAAAGTCGCCGACTGGCATCTGGTGCCCGGGCTGGTGGAAGCGCATCCTGCGATCCTGGTGTTCGATCCCAACCAACCGGGCTCGGAGCCGAAATATTTCATGCTGCTGCAATGGTCGGCCGACAAAGTCGCGACCATCCGCGATTTCCGCCACGCCCGCTACATCATCGATGGGGCTGAATATTTGATCTGATCGGCTGCGATAAGGAGAACGGACATGACCACATACGACGTCCCGCATCCCCCGATTGTCTCGCGTGAGCAATGGCTGGTCGCGCGGAAAAAACTTCTTGCGCAAGAGAAGGAACTTACCAGGCAATATGACCGCGTCAACGCCGTACGGCGCCGGCTGCCGATGGTTCGGATCGAAAAGAACTACATGTTCGAGGGTCCCGGTGGCGAGGAATCCCTGCTGGATCTATTCCAGGGCCGCCGGCAGCTCTTGGTCTATCACTTCATGTTCGATCCCTCGTGGGAGAAAGGCTGCCCGGGCTGTACCGCTTACGCGAATTCCATCGGCGATCTCAGCCTGCTGGATAAATGCGACACCACCTTCGTGATGGTGTCCCGCGCGCCGCGCAGCAAGCTCGAGGCTTACAAGGAACGGCAGGGATGGCCTTTCACGTGGGTTTCCTCGCTCGGCAGCGAGTTCAACTACGATTTTCACGTCACCAATGACGAGAAGATTGCGCCGGTCGAATACAATTACCGCAACAAGGCGGACCTCGAAGCCAACAATGTCCCCAATGCAATCACAGGCGAAGAGCACGGCCTCAGCGTTTTCTTCCGCATCGGCGAGCATGTCTTTCATACTTATTCGGCCTATGCGCGCGGCACCGAGGCGCTCGCCAACGCCCGCGCGTTGCTCGACGTGACGCCCTATGGGCGGCAGCAGGATTTCGAGGAGTCGCCGCCGGGCTGGCCGCAGCGGCCGACCTATGGATAGGTTCGAGCTGAAATGGCGGGCAACACTTGGCTCGCCCACGGCGGTAGCATTGGGTTGAGCGCAGCGAAACCGTCACAGCATTGCCGCCGTATGATGGGTATCGCGGAGTTATCATCGGGCGCGCATTCGCGCGACCCGTTGGCTCAACCCATCCTGCGAAGCTGACCGACTGCGACAATCCTCACCCGTGAAGTAGAACTATAATTCTTGCCATTCACATCTGCTGCGAACTATGGTGCAGGCCACTGGGGCATGAGCCGAAGGTTCTAAGAGGGAGCCGGCGGTTCGTGCTTGCTGCTGGCTGGCGATTTCGCGCACAAAATACGTCACCTGAAGAGGACCCGAGAACGGAGCGCGGCAGGCTGCTCGAATAGGCAGGTCACTTGGCTGGCGGGACATTTCAAATAACTAGGAGGGGAGTGAAGATGAGAACGGCATTCTGGCTGGTTGGCGCGACGGCTCTCGCGCTGGCGACCCCCGCGATGGCGGCGGATTCCATCAAGATCGGGTTTGTCTCTACCTTCAGCGGCCCGACCGCCGTGATTGGCAACGACATGCGCAATTCGTTCGAGCTCGCGCTCGATCATCTGGGCCGCAAGATGGGCGGCAAGCCGGTCGAGGTGATTTACGAGGACGATGGCCAGAAGCCGGACGTCGGCAAGCAGAAGACCGAGAAGCTGGTCCAGTCCGACAAGGTCGACTTCATCGTCGGCTATATCTGGTCCAACGTGCTGCTGGCCTCGCTCAAGAGCGCGGTCGATTCGCAGACCTTTCTGATCTCCGCCAACGCCGGACCCTCGCAACTGGCTGGTGAGCTGTGCTCGCCCTATGTGTTTTCCACCTCCTGGCAGAACGACCAGACGCCGGAGGCGATGGGCCTTTACATGAATCAAAAGGGCATCAAGTCCGTGTTCCTGATCGGCCCGAACTACGCCGCCGGCAAGGACATGCTGGCCGGCGTGAAGAGCACGTTCAAAGGCCAGGTGGTGGGCGAGGAATACACGGTGTGGCCAAGCCAGCTTGACTTCTCGGCCGAGCTCTCGAAGGCGCGCGCGTCGAAGGCGGACGCGATCTTCGTGTTCTATCCCGGCGCCGCCGGCGTCCAGTTCCTCAATCAATATGTACAGGCCGGGCTCAAGCAGCAGATTCCGCTCTACACGGCGTTCACCATCGACGAATTGTCGCTGCCGCTGCAGAAGGAGAATGCGCTCGGCATTCCCGGCGCGCAGGAGTGGGTGAACGATCTGCCCAATGAGGAGAACAAGCGGTTCGTCGCCGACTACCGCAAAAAGTACCCCGGCCTGCGTCCGACCTTTTACGGCGCGCAAAGCTATGATGCCGCGCATTTGATCAACAGCGCCGTGGTGGCGGTGAAGGGCGACTCGAGCAAGAAGGACGCCATGAAGGCGGAGATGGAGAAGGCGAACTTCAAGTCGGTGCGCGGGCCGTTCAAATACGGCAAAAACCACATTCCGATCCAGAGCTTCTATCTGCAGGACGTGGTGAAGGATGCCAACGGCGAACTTTCGCTGAAAACCGTCGCCACCATCGTCGAGAACAGCCAGGATCGCTTCCACGACAAATGTCCGATGAAGTGATCACAGATCATCCGGCCCAAAACAGCGGCGGCGCTTGCGCGCTGCCGCTGTTTTCTGTCGACACATGTTTTGGAGCCTCATGCCTTTCAGTCCGGTGGCTTCATCCTTCGAGACGGCGCGGAGTTTATCATCGGGCGCGCATTCGCGCGACCCGTTGGCGCCTCCTCAGGATGAGGTCCTCTGAATCCTCATGGTGAGGGGCGCGGCAACGCCGCGCGTCTCGAACCATGGGCTCGTTGGATGCCTGATTATGATACGCCTTGCCCGAAATGACCTGGAGCGTCCATGCTGCTTGTCGTTGAACAATTCCTGAACGGATTGCAGTTCGGCCTGCTGCTATTTCTGCTGGCGGCGGGATTGACGCTTGTGTTCGGCATCATGGACTTCGTCAATCTGGCGCACGGCTCGCTCTACATGATGGGCGCCTACTTCGCGGCGACCTTTGTGGCGTGGACGGGGAATTTCGTCCTCGGCATCATCCTCGCGCTCGGCGCGACGCTGCTGCTCGGCATCGCGCTGGAATTCGTAGCGCTGCGGCACCTCTACGGCCGGGATCATCTCGATCATGTGCTGGCGACGTTCGGGCTGATCCTGTTCTTCAATGACGCGGTGCGGCTGATCTGGGGTCCGGCGGGCCTTGCGCTGCCGCTGCCGGCCTGGCTGACGGTGCCGATCGCGATTCTGCCCGGCATCTATTATCCCGCCTACCGGCTTGCGATCATCGTGGTGGCGCTCGTGGTCGCGCTGATGCTCTACGTCGTCGTGATGCGCACCCGGCTCGGCATGCTGATCCGCGCCGGCGCGTCGAATCGGGAAATGATCGGCGCGCTCGGCATCAATATCAAGCTGCTCTATACGCTGGTGTTCGGGCTCGGCGCGGCGCTGGCCGGTCTCGCTGGGCTGATGCAGGCGCCGATTTTGACCGTGCAGATCGGGATGGGCGAAAACATCCTCATCCTCGCCTTCGTCATCATCGTGATCGGAGGGATCGGCTCGATCCGCGGCGCGTTCCTGGCCGCGATCTTTGTCGGCATGATCGATACGCTGGGCCGCGCCTTCCTGCCCGACCTGTTGCGGCAGATGCTGAGTTCGACCGCCGCTTCGACCGCGGCTCCCGCGCTCTCCTCGATGCTGATCTATCTGTTGATGGCGATCGTGCTGGTGCTGCGGCCGGAGGGGCTGTTTCCGGCCAACCGGCGATGAAAGATCTGCTCAACGCCCGCAACGTCATCGTGGCGCTGGTGATCGCCGGCCTGTTATTGCTTCCGCTCTATACCTCGATCAGCGGCAATATCTTTGTGCTGACCCTGTTCACGCGTATCGTGATTTTCGCGCTGGCCGCCGCAAGCCTCAATCTCATCATGGGCTATGGCGGAATGATGAGCTTCGGTCACGCCGCCTATCTCGGGATCGGTGGCTACGCGGTCGGCATTCTCGCGACCGAGGGCGTCGGCTCTGGATTTATCCAGTGGCCGGTGGCGCTTGCGGCCTCGGCGCTGTTCGCGCTTGTCGTCGGCGCGCTCTCGCTGCGCACCCGCGGCGTCTACTTCATCATGATCACGCTGGCTTTCGCGCTACTTCATCATGATCACGCTGGCTTTCGCGCAGATGGCCTATTACATCGCATCCGGGCTTGCCCGCTACGGCGGCGACGACGGGCTTACCATCTACAAGCGCAGCACATTCGGTGGCCTCATCAATCTGTCGAGCCGCGTGCAGTTTTATTATCTCTGCCTCGCCTGTCTGTTCGGCGGGATCTATCTGATCTGGCGCATCGTCAACTCGCGCTTCGGCATGGTCGTTCAGGGCCTGCGCTCCAACGAAGCGCGCATGCAGGCGATCGGGTTTCCCGCCAGCCGCTACCGGCTGGTTTGCTTCATCATCGCAGGCACCATGTGCGGTCTCGCCGGGGCACTGCTCGCCAACAATACCGACTTCGTCAGTCCGGCGGTGATGTACTGGACCCGCTCCGGCGATCTGATGGTGATGGTCATCCTCGGTGGCATGGGTTCGCTGTTTGGTCCCATGATCGGCGCGATCGTTTATCTCCTGCTGGAAGAGTTATTGTCGCAGGTTACGGAATACTGGGCGCTGATCATGGGCCCGCTGCTGCTGTTGATCGTGCTGTTCGGGCGCGGCGGCATTTTCGGGCTGCTGGGGAGGCTGCGTCGTGGCTGACCCCTTGCTTCGCGTTGAAAATCTGGTCCGGCGGTTTGGCGGGATCGTCGCAACCGATAACGTCTCGCTGGATGTTGCGCGTGGCGAATTGCACGCGGTCATCGGACCGAACGGCGCCGGCAAGACGACGCTGATCAGCCAGCTGACCGGGCAGCTGCTGCCGCATTCCGGCACCATTCGCCTTGCGGGTCAAGACATCACCCGCGTGCCGGCGTATCGCCGCAGCGCGCTCGGTCTGGCGCGCTCGTTTCAGATCACCTCGCTGTTGCTCGACTTCACCGCGATCGACAATGTCGCGCTGGCGGCGCAGGCCCATGATGGTCACTCGTTCTATTTCTGGAGCAATGCCCGAAAGGAACGCCACCTCCGCCAGACCGCGCTGGCCGCCCTGGACCGGGTCGGGCTTCGGCATCGTGCCGACGTCCCCGTCTCCCAATTGAGCCACGGCGAGCAGCGGGAACTCGAACTCGCCGTCGCGCTCGCCACCAAGCCGCAATTGCTGCTGCTGGACGAGCCGATGGCCGGACTTGGTTCAACGGAGTCGGCGCGTATGGTGAAGCTGCTGCAGGAATTGCGGCGGGAGGTCACCATTGTGCTTGTCGAGCATGATATGGACGCCGTGTTCGCGCTCGCCGACCGCATCAGCGTTCTGGTCTACGGCCGCGTCATCGCTTCCGGCGTGCCGGCGGCGATCCGCCAAAACGAGGAAGTTAGGCGCGCCTATCTCGGCGATCAGCACGCGGTGACCGGTCATGGCTGAGGCACCTGCCTTGCTGGAGATCGAGAATATCGAGACCTGCTACGGCCTGAGCCAGGTGCTGTTCGGCCTGTCGCTTTCGGTGCGAACCGGAGAGATGGTGGCCATGATGGGCCGCAACGGCATGGGGAAAACCACGACCATAAGGTCCATCATGGGGCTGACGCCGGCGCGCGCCGGCGCGATCCGCTTCGCTGGACATGAGGTTCACAATTTTCCCTCGTTCCGGATTGCGCAACTGGGAATAGGGCTGGTGCCGGAGGGCCGTCAGATTTTTCCAAACCTGACGGTGCGCGAGAATCTCGTTGCGGCGTGCGCCAATCGTCTGGGGAACCCCAATCCATGGACGATCGAGAAGATCCACGCGCTGTTTCCGCGGCTTGCCGAGCGCGGCAACAATATGGGCGTCACCCTGTCAGGCGGCGAACAGCAGATGCTGGCGATCGGCCGCGCGCTGATGACCAATCCGCGGCTGTTGATCCTGGACGAGGCCACCGAGGGGCTGGCGCCGCTGATCCGCGAGGAAATCTGGCACTGCCTGTCGATGCTGAAAGCGCGGGGGCAATCAGTCCTGGTGATCGACAAGAACATCGAGCATCTCACCCGCATCGCCGACCGCCACTATATCATCGAACGGGGACGGGCGGTCTGGAGCGGCACATCGGAGCAATTGATCGCCAAGCCCGATCTGCAGCATCGGTATCTCGGGGTTTAAGTGGGTCCGAGGCGCTACCGATTTTCGTCATGGCCGGGCTTGTCCCGGCCATCCACGTCTTTCTTCATCATCTGTACTTTAAGACGTGGATGCCCGGGACAAGCCCGGGCATGACCAGTCGGAAGACCGCGAATCGAATTCTCAAAACATCTCGAAATATTCGCGCTGTTCCCATTCAGAG
>VAZH01000336.1 GCA_005884465.1 Alphaproteobacteria bacterium
GAAAGACGCGCCAGCATGCGAGATCTATTCCTAGCCGAGACCCAGTTTCTTGAAGGCCCTGGAGATGTAGGAACCCTTGTTCTCGCTCGGCTCGAGACCGCCGGACTTTACAAGATTATAAGCGTCCTTGTACCAGCGGCTGTCAGGAAAATTGTGTCCCAGCACCGCGGCGGCGGTCTGCGCCTCGCCAACGACGCCGATCGCCATATAGGCTTCGGTCAGCCGGGCCAGCGCTTCCTCGACATGCCGGGTGGTCTGATACTGGGTGACCACGGTCTTGAAGCGGTTGATCGCGGCGGTGTAGTCGCGCTTTTCCATGTAATAGCGGCCGACATTCATTTCGCGGCCGGCGAGCTGATCGCGTGCGCCTTCGAGCTTGGCCTTGGCGCTGACGGCATATTCCGACGTCGGATATTTGCGAATGACCTCTTCCAGCGCGGCAATGGTCTTTTCGGTCCGGCCCTGATCGCGGGTGACGTCCGGAATCTGATCGTAGTGCGAGGCTGCGATCAGATATTGGGCATAGGCCGCGTCGGGACTGCCGGGATGCAGGGTAACGTAACGCGTGGCGGCGCCGATGCAGCTGTCGTAATCGCCGGCATTGTAAAAGGCGTAGGCCGACATCAGCAGCGATTTGCGCGCCCATTCGGAATAAGGATGCTGGCGGTCGACTTCCTCGAATTTCTTCGACGCCGCCTTCGGATCCTTCCTTTGATTCATCAGGTACAAGCCCTCATTGTAGAGCTTGTCCGCGGGCTCCTCGACGAAGGTATCGTCCTTGGCCATAAACTTGTCCCACAGCGCGCCGGTGCCGCATCCGCTCAAGGGGATTACCAGCACAAAAAGACCCGCGGCCAGACGCAGCGGCCGGCCAAGCCGATGGCGAGCGACACCAGCCGATATCTTGCGTAGTTCGCGCGTCATACGCTGTGCCGACATGAATTCAAGACCTGACGCCTGTGATGCGGTGCCCGCCGCGCGCCATGAAGCTGGTCATGGACGCAATGAATGCCGTGCCCCCTGGCGCCGTGCCATGCAACGCGGGCCCTGTGTAGCCGAAAAAAGTCCGTTAACCAACCGGGTACGCAGGCATTTCGCCCGGATTAAGGCGGTCCGGGGCGATGGGGGCCAATCATGGTTACTGTGGCAAATCGACTGTCGGACCGCGTCCCCGCGGTGCCCAGGACATTCGAAGACGAAACGCAGGGCATTTCGGACAGAAAATCAGGAAACGTCGGGGCTAAAGGCCGGGGCGATCAGGCCGCCCACCATGCCACTTCCGATTTCGGCCTGAACGCGCGAACGACGGGCGGTTTCAGCCTCGATTACCCGCCAGGCGCTGCGATCGGCCATCAGGGCCGTGAGCACCGCGTGGTTCAGCTTGTGGCCGCCGCGCACCGAGCGATAGGCGCCGAGCAGCGGCAGGCCGGACAGCGCGAGATCGCCGATAACGTCGAGAACCTTGTGGCGCGCACACTCGTCGCTGTAACGCAGTCCCTCGGTGTTGAGCAGGCGGGTTTCGTCGAACACCACCGAATTCTCGAACGACGCGCCAAGCGCAAAGCCGGCGCTCCAGAGCCGTGCGACATCGTTCATGCATCCAAAAGTTCGGGCGCGGCAAATCTCGCGGCGGAACCTTTCGGGGCTGAGATCGAGCACATAGCTCTGACGACCGATCACGGGATTGGCGAAGTCAATTTCGATCTCGGCCCGGAAGCCGGCCGCATAGGGGCGCAATTCGCCGAATGAATCGCCCATCGCAACCTGCACCGGCCTGAGCACCTCGATGAAGCGGCGCGATGCCGATTGTGTGAGGATACCGGCCTGATCGATCGCGGCAACGAAAGCGGCGGCGCTGCCGTCCATGATCGGAACTTCCGGACCGTCGATCTCGATCGTAGCGTTGTCGACGTCCATGCCCCACAGTGCAGCAAGCACATGTTCGGCGGTGGAAACCAGCGGACCTTGGCGGTCGCCCAAAACGGTTGCGAATTCGGTGGAGATCACGGATTCCGAGGTGGCCTGAACCTCGCGGTCGCAGCCGTCCAGTCCGGTGCGGACAAAAATAAAACCCGCATCTACAGGTGCAGGTCCGAGGGTCAAGCTTACGGGTAAACCAGAATGAACGCCGACGCCCGTCACGGTGGCTTGCGACCGAAGCGTTGTCTGCCGGCTAAATTTCATCCGAAAACTGCCCACCACTACCGACTCAACTTAAAGGTCAGAACGGCGCGATTTCCGCGGACCGATTCGTGCTTCAAGTTCCCCAAGTCGCGACGGACAATAATCACAGCCCCAAAGCGCGCCAACTCACGCTTTTTTACCAATTGTTACCCCATCTCTGCCGTATTCACGCCCAAGGTTAACCAAATTGGGCCGCGGTCAAGCGCAACTTTGGCGCTCATATCTCACCACGAAGCATATAATTAATCATTTAATATCAGCGACTTGGTAAGAGTGCTGCGACCCTTCTCCGGCCAAAAACAAAGGTCCCGGCTGTTGAAGCCGGGACCTTTTTCGTCCTCAGAATTGTAACAAACTTCAATTGGCCTGGCGCCGCAGGAACGCCGGGATATCCAAATGATCGTCGCCCTGTGGCGCCGCAGCAACAGGTGCCGCGCGGCCGTGAGCGTCCAGTCCCTGCGGCGCGGGCCGCCGGGCATATTCCGATACCGGTTCATCGGTTTGCTGCGAGACCGGTCGTTGAGGCCGGCGCTCCGGCGGCGGCATCGGCGACATCGGCGGACCCGAGGCGCGGGCCGCAATCGGCGGCTCGGTATCTTCGTCGCGACGCCCCAGCCCGACATTGGCAAGGCGTTGCAGCAGCGACATCCGGGTCTTTTGCGGATGCTCCTCGTCGGCTTCTCCGCGCGCATGCCGGATTTCATTCTGAGCCGGCATCGGCAAGTCTTCGAATTTCGGCATCCTGGGTGCACGAGCCGGCCCGCGTTCGGCTGGTTGCGGAATGAAAGTGTCGGGCATTGCGGGCTCGTGGGTTTCCACACGCGCCGCATCCGGGAACAATGACGGCTTCTGAGCGATCGGGCGAACCGTGACGTCGCCGTAGGACGCGGCCTGCAGTGGCGCCGCCCCCACCGGGACCTCCGGCGCCACCGCCGCGGCGATCGCCGCCAGCGCCGCACGTTCGACGCTGCCTGAAGCGCGCGGCGCAGCGGGAGCGGCCGGCCCAGCGTTCGATGCCTCCAGCTTCTGGGCCCGCTCGGCAAGCCGCTGATTGTCGGCGCGCAGCCGCGCCGTCAGATCGGCCAGACGGGTGTCCGGGGAGGCAATCCCGGCATTGGTTCCAGCCGGCGCCGTCGCGTTGCGTGAAATCAGCGCCTGTTCGATGCCGGTGGCAACCACGGAGACGCGGATCACGCCATCGAGGGTCTCATCGAAAGTGGCGCCGACGATGATATTGGCGTCCTGATCGACCTCTTCGCGGATCCGGGTTGCGGCCTCGTCGACCTCGAACAGCGTCAGATCCCTGCCGCCCGTGATCGAGATCAACAGGCCGCGCGCGCCCTTCATCGAGGAATCGTCGATCAGCGGATTGGCAATCGCAGCCTCGGCCGCGGTCAATGCGCGCTTCTCGCCGGAGGCTTCGCCGGTGCCCATCATCGCCTTGCCCATTTCGCGCATCACGGCGCGAACGTCGGCGAAGTCGAGATTGATCAGGCCTTCCTTGACCATCAGGTCGGTGATGCAGGCGACGCCCGAATAGAGCACCTGGTCGGCCATCGCGAAGGCGTCGGCAAAGGTGGTCTTTTCGTTGGCGACCCGGAACAGGTTCTGGTTCGGGATGATCAAGAGCGTATCGACCACCTTGTGGAGCTCGGCGATGCCGGAATCGGCGGTACGCATGCGTCGCTGGCCTTCGAAGTGGAAGGGTTTGGTGACGACGCCGACGGTCAAGATGCCCATGTCGCGGGCGGTCTTGGCAATCACAGGCGCAGCCCCGGTGCCGGTGCCGCCGCCCATGCCGGCGGTGACGAACACCATGTTGGCACCGGAGAGATGGTCGCGGATTTCGTCGATCACTTCCTGGGCCGCGGCGGCGCCGACGTCGGGCTGCGAACCGGCCCCGAGGCCCTGGGTGACCTGGGTGCCCATCTGCACGATGCGCTCGGCCTTGGACATGGTGAGCGCCTGCGCGTCGGTGTTGGCG
>VAZH01000063.1 GCA_005884465.1 Alphaproteobacteria bacterium
GACCCGGCTCGATGAAACCAGGATCGCCGAACTCGGGATCGGCCGGAAATTCCAGAAGCCGACGGTATTCGAGAGCCAGACCATCGAAGACAATCTGCTGCTGGCGCTGAATGTCGATCATCGCGTCAGGGGCACGCTGTTCTGGCAGGAAAGCAAAGCCGAAACCGAACGCATCGAGCGGGTGCTGGAAACCATTCGGCTGACCGACGCGCGTGACCGGCTGGCGGGAAGCCTGTCGCACGGCCAGAAGCAATGGCTCGAGATCGGCATGCTGCTGGCGCAGGATCCGAAATTGCTGCTGGTCGACGAGCCGGTCGCCGGCATGACCGACGTCGAGACCCATCAAACCGCCGAGCTGCTGAAGGAAATCAATCGCGAGAAAACGGTCATGGTCGTCGAACACGACATGACCTTCGTCCGCGAGCTCGGGGTCAAGGTGACGTGCCTGCACGAAGGCTCGGTGCTGGCCGAAGGAACCATCGACCAGGTTTCGTCGAATGAGCGGGTGATCGAAGTGTATCTGGGAAGATAGCGAATGGTGAGTAGCGAATAGAATTAGGGTGCAGAAATGACGGGCATGACAATTCCAACTATTGGCTACTCGCTATTCGCTATTTGCCGTTCGCCAGTCGCTATTCGCGCGACCGGAGGTCGCCCATGCTGAAGGTCGAAAATATCAACCTCTATTACGGCGCCGCCCAGGCGCTGCGCGGCGTCTCGCTCTCGGCTGAACCCGGCAAGGTGACGTGCGTGCTCGGCCGCAACGGCGTCGGCAAGACCAGCCTGTTGCGCGCGATGGTCGGCCAATATCCGATCGCCAGCGGTTCGATCACATTCGACGGTACCGACATTTCGGCTCTTCGGCCCTATGAACGGGCGCGGCGCGGCATCGGTCTCGTGCCGCAGGGCCGCGAGATTTTTCCGCTGCTGACGGTGGAGGAAAATCTCAAGACCGGCTTTGGACCGTTGAAGCGCGAGGACCGCAATATTCCGGACGACGTGTTCGCGTTGTTTCCGGTGCTGCAATCGATGCTGGGGCGCCGCGGCGGCGATCTGTCCGGCGGCCAGCAACAGCAACTTGCCATCGGACGTGCGTTGGTGATGCGGCCAAAATTGCTTCTGCTCGACGAGCCGACCGAGGGCATCCAGCCATCGATCATCAAGGACATCGGGCGGGCGATCTCGTATCTTCGCAACCTCGGCAATATCGCGATCGTGCTGGTCGAACAATATCTCGACTTTGCCTGCGAGCTCGGCGACAATTTTGCCGTCATGGACCGGGGCGCAGTGAAATATGCCTGCGATCGCTCTAATCTCGATCCCGGCGAAATCAGCCGCCAGATGGCGCTATAACATGGCTTTGTGACGCGACCGGCACAGGTCGCGCGCCCTTCTAGGGGAGGGTTGGGGGCGGATGCGGACCGATACCACCAGCGCTGCTTCGGCGATTTTCGCAGCCAACCGCGCCCGGGGCTCGGTGGCGTTCGACGTGCATCTCCTCGAGGGCGTCACCCGCCGCCGCCATTTGCATGAATCCGGCTCGCTGCGCGTCCGCTTCCCCTCACCCGAGGTGGAGGGCCTGTCGGCGGTTTTCGTGAACACCGCCGGTGGCATCGCCGGCGGCGATCGTTTCGACATCGACATCGCCACCGGCGAAGGATCACGCCTCGCGGTGACGACGGCGGCCGCGGAAAAGGTCTACCGGACCGATGGGCCGGCCGCGGCGCTCAATATTGCCTTGAAGGCGGCAGCAGGCTCGCACCTCGCCTGGCTGCCGCAAGAGACCATTTTGTTCGACCGGGCGCGGGTGTCGCGCCGGATCGATATCGATCTCGCGGAGAACGCTTCGCTCTTGTTCTGTGAAATCGTGGTGTTTGGCCGCTCCGCGATGGGCGAGCGAATGCTGCATGGCGAATTCGTCGACCGCTGGCGAATGCGGCGCGGCGGCAGGCTGGTGTTCGCGGAAACCGTGCGGCTCGACGGCGACATCGGCGAGAAGCTCGCCAGATCGGCGATTGCAAAAGGCGGCGTGGCCGTCGGCACCGCGTTGATCGTGCCGGGCGACGAGGCGCTGGTCGCAAGAATTCGCGAGCTCTCCGAATCCTTCGGCGGCGAGGTCGGCATCTCCGCATGGAATGGGTTTGCAATGGCCCGCTTCTGTGCCCAAGATGCGGCCAGGCTTCGCGCCGATATGATCGCGGTGCTCGGCCGCGCCTCCGGCCTGGCGCTGCCGCGGCTGTGGCTCAGTTAGGGCGGCTGGAATTAACAGAGTGCTCCCATGAATCTGTCTCCCCGCGAAAAGGACAAGCTTCTGATTTCGATGGCGGCGATGGTGGCGCGTCGGCGGCTGGAGCGCGGCGTCAAGCTCAACCATCCCGAAGCCATCGCCATCATTTCCGATTTCATCGTCGAGGGCGCGCGCGACGGCCGCACCGTGGCCGATCTGATGCAGGCCGGCGCGCAGGTGCTGACCCGGGCGCAGGTGATGCCGGGCATTGCTGAAATGATTCACGACATTCAGGTGGAAGCGACGTTTCCCGACGGCACCAAGCTTGTCACCGTGCATGAGCCGATAAGGTGAAAAGCGTGAACCCATTAACTTCGTCATGGCCGGGACAAGCCCGGCCATGACACAACGGATCGTTGTGAGGAACCAATCATGATCCCCGGCGAAATGTTCATCAAGGACGGCGAGATCGAGCTCAATGCCGGCCGCAAGACCGTGACACTGACCGTTGCCAACTCAGGCGATCGTCCGATCCAGGTCGGCTCGCACTACCATTTCTTCGAGACCAATCCGGCGTTGAAATTCGACCGGAAAAAAGCCCGCGGCATGCGGCTCGATATCGCGGCCGGCACTGCGGTGCGGTTCGAGCCGGGGCAGACGCGAGAGGTGCAGCTCGTGGCGCTTGCGGGCAAGCGCGTGGTCTATGGCTTTCGAGGCGAGATCCAGGGAAAGCTCTGAAGCGATGTTCGAAGGCCTGCGCCTTGTTTCCGAAGCTGCCGATTTCGCGGCGCGCCGTCACACCGGCCAGCAGCGCAAAGGGCGCGGCAATGAGCCTTATGTCAACCATCTCGCCGAGGTGGCGAACCTGCTTTCGATATCGACCGATGGGACCGATGCCGAGCTCGTCGCGGCCGGCTGGCTGCACGACACCATCGAAGACACGGCCACGACTCGCGAGGAACTGGCGCAAACGTTCGGCGAGCGCGTCGCAGCACTAGTGGTCGAGGTGACCGACGACATGACCTTGCCGAAGGCGGAGCGCCGCCAGAAACAGATTGTCGACGCGCCGCGGAAATCGCCGGGAGCAAAACTGATCAAGATCGCCGACAAGATCAGCAACATTCGCGCGCGCATCATGCCTCAGGCAAACCAGGATGAGCGCGACGATTTGATCGACTACCTCGCCTGGGCCGAGAAGGTCGTCGACGGATGCCGGGGCGTCAACGCGATGCTCGATCGGATGTTTGACGAGACCGTAAGGGCAGCAAGGAGCACGCTTTGAGTTCGACGTGTTCACCCCCCTCCCTGACCCTCCCCCGCAAGGGGGAAGGGAACAACCATGTCGATGGAGCGGAATGATGAGCACAAAAATCAAGCGTTCCGTCTATGCCGACATGTTCGGTCCCACCACCGGCGATCGGGTGCGGCTGGCCGACACCGATCTCATCATCGAGGTGGAAAAGGATTTCACCGTCTATGGCGAGGAGGTGAAATTCGGTGGCGGCAAGGTGATCCGCGACGGCATGGGGCAGTCCCAGGCCACCAACAAGCAAGGCGCGGCCGATACCGTCATCACCAATGCGCTGATCGTCGATCACTGGGGGATCGTGAAGGCCGATGTCGCCATCAAGGAGGGCCACATCAGCGCCATCGGCAAGGCCGGCAATCCGGATATCCAGCCCGGCGTCACCATCGTGATCGGTCCCGGCACCGACGTCATCGCGGGCGAGGGCAAAATCCTCACCGCGGGCGGATTCGACAGCCACATCCATTTCATCTGCCCGCAGCAGATCGAGCACGCGCTGATGTCCGGCGTCACCTCGATGCTAGGGGGCGGCACCGGCCCGTCGCACGGCACCTTTGCCACGACCTGCACGCCCGGCCCCTGGCACATGGCGCGGATGATCCAGTCGTTCGATGCGTTTCCGGTCAATCTCGGAATTTCCGGCAAGGGCAACGCCTCGCGCCCGGCGTCGCTGGTGGAGATGATCAATGCCGGCGCCTGTGCGCTCAAGCTGCACGAGGATTGGGGCACGACGCCGGCGGCGATCGACAACTGTCTTTCGGTTGCCGACGATCACGACATCCAGGTGATGATCCATTCCGATACGCTGAACGAGTCCGGCTTCGTCGAGGATACGATGAAGGCTTTCAAGGGCCGCACCATTCACGCCTTCCACACCGAAGGCGCCGGTGGTGGCCACGCCCCAGACATCATCAAGATCGCCGGATTGAAGAACGTTCTGCCGTCCTCGACCAATCCGACGCGCCCGTTCACCCGCAATACCATCGACGAGCACCTCGACATGCTGATGGTGTGCCATCATCTCGATCCGTCGATCGCCGAGGATCTCGCTTTCGCCGAAAGCCGTATCCGGAAAGAGACCATTGCGGCGGAGGACATCCTGCACGATCTGGGCGCGCTTTCGATGATGTCCTCGGATTCGCAGGCCATGGGCCGGCTCGGCGAAGTCATCATCCGCACCTGGCAGACCGCCGACAAGATGAAGAAGCAGCGCGGGAAGCTGCCGCAGGAGAAAGGCAACAACGACAATTTCCGCGTCAAACGCTATATCGCCAAATACACCATCAACCCCGCGATCGCCCACGGCGTCTCGAAACTGATCGGCTCGGTGGAGAAGGGTAAGCTCGCGGACCTCGTGCTGTGGTCGCCGGCATTCTTCGGCGTCAAGCCCGATTGCATCATCAAGGGCGGCTCGATCGTCGCAGCCCCGATGGGCGATCCCAACGCGTCGATCCCGACGCCGCAGCCGGTTCATTACCGGCCGATGTTTGCAGCCTACGGCAAATCGCTGACGGCCTCGTCGGTGGTGTTTTCCTCGCAGGCGGCGGTGGCTTCCGGGCTCGCCAGGAAGCTCGGCATCGGCAAGAAGCTCTATGCGGTGGAAAATACCCGCAGCCGCATCTCCAAGAAGAGCATGATCCACAACGGCGCCACGCCCAGGATCGAGGTCGACCCGGAAACTTATGAGGTGCGCGCCGACGGCGAATTGCTGACCTGCGCGCCCGCGGAGGTGCTGCCCATGGCGCAGCGCTATTTCATGTTCTAAGCTTGCTCCCGGAACTTAAAGCCATAACAAAAGACCGGGAGGACTAAAGTGATTTATGTCGTTGCCACGCTGACCGTGAAGCCTGAAACGCGCGCCGAATTCATCGCGGCCGCAACCGCCTGCATCGAGGAAACCCGCAAGGAGCCGGGCAATATCGCCTACGACATGCATGAAAGCGTCACCGATCCCACCAAAATGGTATTCGTCGAGCGGTGGGAGAACGTGGAGGCGACGGTGCCGCACGGAAAAGCCGAGCACATGAGAACCTTTGGCCGCGTCGCCGTGAAGTGCATGACCGCGCCGCCAAAAATCGAGGTTATCACGCCCGCCAAAGTCGACGTCCGCTAATCAAGACCAAGAAACCCGGAGAACAAGCCATGATCTATGTCGTCGCCACCACTCAGGTTAAGCCGGAATTGCGGGATGCTTTCATCAAGGGCGCCAAGGAATGCGTCGCGGCCACCCGGAAGGAGAAAGGCTGCATTTCCTATGACAGCCACACCAGTATCCTTGACCCCAATCTCTTCGTCATGGTCGAGCGCTGGGAAACCCGCGAGGACCTCAACGCGCACGGCCGGGCGCCGCACATGAAGGTCTGGCGCGAATATTCCGCGCCGCTGAAGGTGTCGCCAACGGTGATCGAGATCATCAGCGACGGCAAGGTCGAGAAGCTCTAGAGTGTTTTCGAGCGAAGTGGGAGCCGGTTCGCGTGAAGAAAACGCGTCAAAGCAAAAAACGAGAGCGCGGTTCTGATGCAATCAGAACCGGTCAGGCTCTAGGCATTTTCCCATGATCCGCGCGACGCAGATCCGCGCGCAGCATCGCTGGACAGAGGCGCCGGCCGATACCGTCGTTCTTGATTTCGACGATCGTCACCGGCGGCGGATGGCGATGAGGGGCACGCGCGGGCTTGAGTTTCTGCTCGATCTGGAAAACGCAACCGTGCTGCGAGGTGGTGACGCGCTGGTGCTCGACGATAACAGGCTGATCGAGGTCGTCGCCGCGCCCGAGCCGCTGGCCGAGATCAGGGGTAACGGTCCGCAGCATCTGGCGCGGGTCGCCTGGCATCTCGGCAACCGTCACCTGCCGACGCAGATCATGGCCAAGGGGCTGCGCATCAGGCGTGATCACGTCATCGAGGCGATGGTGAAGGGGTTAGGGGCGCGCGTGATCGAGATCGAAGCGCCGTTCGATCCCGAAGGCGGCGCCTATGCCGGCGGCAGCCAAGTGCATGGGCCGGAAACCGATCCGCATCACCATGCGGCGCATGATCATTCATCGCACGACCACGGTGACTACGGTCCTCACCAAGACCACAATCATCATGACGAGCATTGCGATCATGACCACTATCACGGCCATTCCCATGCTCATGACCGCGAGTAAGGCGCCGGCCAGGCCGCGGCGGCGCGCGGTGGCTCGAACGCGCGCCATAAAGCAAGCTGCGGCGCAGCCGATCGGCGGTCATGATGCAATGAAGGAAAGCGAGGCAGCCGCGCTGTACCGGCTGATGACCTGGCTTTCGCCGTCCTTTCCGGTGGGCGCGTTTTCCTATTCCAGCGGCATCGAATGGGCGGTGGAAGCCGGCGATATTGTTGACGCCGCATCCTTGCACGATTGGCTTGCGGCGATGCTTGCGCAGGGGCCGGGATTTTGCGACGGCGTATTTCTTGCGCATGCGCACCGGGCCGCGTCGTCGCGTGACGATGCGGGACTGCGGGAGATCGCGGAGCTTGCGGCTGCCTTCGCGCCCTCGCGCGAACGCCACCTCGAGACCTCGGCGCAGGGACGCGCGTTCATCGACATCGCGCGCGCGGCATGGAATTGTGATGGACTGGATCAAATGGTCTCTTGCTGCGATGGCGCCACCGTCTATCCGATCGCGGTTGGTGTCGTCAGCGCCGCGCATACGATCCCGCTCGCGCCCACCATGCAGGCTTTTCTCCACGCGCTGACGTCGAACTGGATATCGGCCGGCGCGCGACTTATTCCCCTGGGGCAAACCGACAGCCAGCGTGTGCTGGCCTTGCTGGAGCCGGTCGTCGTCTCGACCGCTAAGCGGGCGCTGGAAGCATCGCTCGACCATCTCGGCAGCGCGACCTTTCGCGCCGACCTCGCCAGCATGCGGCACGAGACGCAGTACACGAGATTGTTCAGGTCATGAGGGGCGCGATGCACTCCACATATAACGCGTCGCCCCTGCGAGCGCAGGGGCCCATACGCCGCGGCCTGTCGTTAGGGCACGAGGGCAGAGGCCTTCTTTCACCGCGAGCTCCGGTGGTTATGGGTCCCTTGAGTTCGCAGGGACGACGATAACCAAGGGAATATTCGATATGTCCAAGTCCCACGGCCCGCTTCGCATCGGCATCGGGGGTCCCGTCGGATCGGGAAAGACCGCGTTGATGGACTTGCTCTGCAAGACGATGCGGGAGCGTTACGACATCGCCGCGATCACCAACGACATCTATACCAAATGGGATGCGGAATTTCTGGTGCGCTCGGGTTCGCTGACGCCGGATCGCATCGCCGGCGTCGAGACCGGCGGATGCCCGCATACCGCGATACGCGAGGACGCCTCGATGAATCTCGCCGCGGTCGCCGACATGCGCGCGAAATTTCCGGACCTCGACATAGTGCTGATCGAATCCGGCGGCGACAATCTCGCCGCTACCTTCTCGCCCGAACTCGCCGACCTCACGATTTACGTGATCGACGTCGCGGCAGGCGACAAGATTCCCTCCAAGGGGGGGCCCGGCATCACCCGGTCGGACCTTCTCGTCATCAACAAGATCGACCTCGCGCCGCATGTCGGCGCATCGCTGGAAAAAATGGACACCGACGCCAGGCGCATGCGCGGCGAACGGCCGTTTGTCATGACCAATCTCAGGAAGAGCGAAGGCCTCGACCGCATCGTCAGCTTTATCGAGGCCAAGGGAGGTCTTCAGCCCCGCGCCGCGGGCCAAAGCACGCTGAACGAACCTCATTAACGATCCTTAACCCACAAAATTCCGCCATAACACTTTTGCGCAGCAAGCCCCTGGTGCGAGGCAGGGCAAAAACTTTTGCCGTTGGTTGGAACTAAATCCATCTGCGGAGATTAGCACCCTCCGGTCTTTGCCAAGACAATGCTCACGGCGGTCCTGTTAATCCTCGTCGCCAACTGTAGTTGCGTACTGATGATCGCTCCTTCATTATGTCAAACAGTTGGTTTTCATTCTGTTTCGGTTTCTTGCCGCCCGGGCGGAAGGCAGATAGTTCTTCGCCAACTCCTCATTTCCGAGTAACCGAGTGGTTCGGCTGGGTTTCATCATCGGTTTTATCGCGCTCGTCGGGGTTCTGCTCTCCGGTCTTGCGGCTTATCGCGTCCACGATCAGGAGCTGACGGTCGACGGGATCGCGTTGGCGCGCGCGATCGACGTTCATGCCAGTCTGGTTCAAGACCGGCTGACCGAGCGTGAACTGCTTGCCCGCGTCGCATCGGGCCTGTTCCGCGTGCCGTCGGTGATCAAGGCCAACATGCTGCAGCCGCTGCGGTCCTCGATCTATACATTCAAAACCGATTTCGTTGTCGCGAGCTGGATCGCGCGGCTTAAGCCGGACGAACTGGAAGCGGCGCGTGCCGAGCTGGCGAGCTCTGGATTTCCGAATCCGACGATCCGCCGTTTCGATGACCAGCCGCTGGATCCGCAGTCGCTCGACCAGCCGATCGATGTGGTAATGGATGTCGAGCCCAAGAGTGCAGAGACGATGGCTTTTCCCGGCCGTTCCTATGATCAGAATTCGGTTCTGGGGCCGACATTGGCGCGAGCGATGAGCGAGGCAAAGCCGGTAGCGTCCGATCCGATTCCGCTGTTGCGCCCGAATGGGCCGATCGGCCTCGTTCTTGCCGCGCCGGTGCTGCAGGAGGGCGTCGCCGCGCCGGCAGGGTTCGTGACATTTTCCTATGAATTGGCGCCGCTGATGCTGACGAATGACGATCTCTCGCTGTTCTCGGTCGTGCTGAAAGACCCGCGCGATCCCAACAGCGAGCTGATTGCAAATGATCGGGGCGTCGTCACAACCAGGACGATAACACAGGAAATGCCGCCACCCTCCATCATAAGAACGGTAACGTTCGGGGGACGCGACTGGTCGCTTGGCTACTATGCCAAGACCAACGCGGCGATACGCGCACAGCAGACCGCAGCGGTTGTGGCTGCCATCGGCCTCGCGCTGACCGGCATCGTCTGTGGGCTTTTCGGATATGTCGCCTACAACAATTTGCGGCTCAGCCGCGAAATCCAGGTGCGGATCGGCTTCGAACGGCGACTGACCGCGGTCATCGACGAACTCAATCACCGCGTCAAAAACATTCTTGCGGTGATCCAGTCGATCGTGACGCGCACGCTGCGCCATGGTTCCGACATCGACGTCGCCCGCGAACTGCTGATCGGCCGGATCCATGCCATGTCGAACGTGGTTTCGCTGCTGAGCGAAAGTCAGTGGCAGGGCGTGAAACTGAAGGGGCTGTTCGAGGCGCGCGCGATACCGCACGCCGAGCGCATCGCGGTGAGCGGCCCCGATATTGCCGTGAGCGCGCGGGCGGCCCAGAGCCTGTCGCTATTGTTCTTCGAGCTGGCGTCGCATTCCGACGAGGGACTCTCGCTGGTCGGCAAGCATCCGCACATCGTCGCGCATTGGGAGGTAACCGGAGAGGACAACGACACCACGTTCCGTTTTCGCTGGGAAGAGTTCAACACCAGCGCTGCAACCCGAAGGGAAGACAGCGATTTCGGCCTGATCCTGCTCGATCGTGTCGCACCTGAGGCGCTGGGGGGCACATCGAAGCGGTATTTTACCGATGTGAGTTATGTTTACGAACTCATCGCCCCGATGGAGACCGTGATCGACATGACGGAAAGGGACAGGACCGAACAATTCTCCGCGCAGCTCAAGTCCGGCCGCTAGCGTGAAATCACGTTTCTTCGTCATGGCCGGGCTTCGTCCCGGCCATCCACGTCTTTCTTCACCAACTGCCGCAAAGACGTGAATGCCCGGCACAAGGCCGGGCATGACAAGCTTCGCGATAGATGCGCATTCGAGGATGCGCATTCACTCACTGCAAATTTTGATCTGAAATCAGCCGCCGCTTCCGCCGATCACGGCGCGAACCGTTTCATCGGGACCGAAATCCTCGGCGCCATCCACATAGAGCAGGGCGCTGAGTTTCGATCGCGCACGGTTGACGCGGCTTTTGATGGTGCCGACCGCGCAGCCGCAGATTGCCGCGGCGTCCTCATAGGAGAAGCCGGAGGCGCCCACCAGAATCAACGCTTCGCGCTGGTCCTGGGGAAGCTTGTCGAGGGCCGCCCGGAATTCCTCGAATTCCAGATGCGCGCTTTGCGCCGGCTGGGTTTTAAGGGTCTTGGCATAGCTGCCATCGGCATCCTCCACCTCCCGCCGCCGCTTGCGGTAGTCCGAGCGGAACAGGTTGCGCAGGATCGTGAACAGCCACGCCGCCAGGTTCGAGCCGGGCTGGAACGAGTCGATGTTGGCGAGCGCCCGCAACAGGGTTTCCTGAACAAGATCGTCGGCGCGGTCCCCGTTGCCGCTGAGCGAGATTGCGAATGCGCGCAGGCTCGGTACAGACGCCAGAATGTCTTCGCGAAGCGAGTCTGTGAGAGGCATTACTCCCTCCCGTCGTTTTTAGCAGGTTGATCACTTTTGATCATTGCTGTTTCCCGTCTGGGGTTCTGCCTCGGGTACATCAAGTTTTCGGATCAATTCCGCGAAACGATCCGGTACCCCCTGTCGGACGATATCGTCGTACATGGCGCGGAGCTGATGGCCGATTCTCGATTGAATCTCGGCATTGAGCCCGCCCTGCTTGCCTGGCGCCGTATTCCTGCTGGCTTGAGACTTTACATCTTTCATGACCTGTTCCACGCTTCCCCGAGGGTTAAGTCCCTGTAAATTCAAGAATACCCGTGATACGAACCCTTGCACCCGCAGCATGTGCAGGAGGGCTAATTCGAAATCCGGCGGAAAGTTCCGGAACCAAGGAACTTTTATCAGGCTGGGGCGTAATTAGCCCTCAGGGGGAACCGGGTCACCCCATATCGATATTTCGACCCAGAGAATGAATGGAGTGGGGATGTCCCGATCACAGCTCGTTGCTGAACATCTACCGCTGTTGCGGCGCTATGCCCGCGCCCTGACAGGTAACCAGGCGTCGGGCGACGCTTATGTTGGAGCCATGCTTGAAGCCCTGCTTCAGGACCCGTCCCTGCTCGATGAGCAGCACGGACCCCGCGCCGGGCTTTTCCGGCTGTTTACCCAGATCTGGAATTCGGTCTCGCTCAACGACAATGCCGAGGTCGCAACCCTGCCGATGCCGCCCGAGCGCCGGCTTTCAAACATCACCCCGTTGCCGCGCCAGGCGTTCCTGCTGCTGTCCTTGGAAGGCTTCTCCGAGGAGGAGGTGGCGTTCATCCTTGGAACCGACGTCGCCGAGACCCGCAGGCTCGCCGATGCGGCGGGGCGGGAAATGGCGGCGGAAATCGCGACCGATGTGCTGATCATCGAGGACGAGACCTTCATCGCGATGGATCTCGAGAGCCTGGTGAGGAATCTGGGTCACAACGTGATTGGCGTCGCCCGCACCCATTCCGACGCTGTGGCGCTCGCCAAGAACAAAAAGCCGGGCCTGATCCTGGCGGACATCCAGCTCGCCGACGGCAGTTCCGGCCTCGACGCCGTCAACGAGCTGCTGCGGGTTTTCGAGGTGCCGGTGGTATTTATCACCGCCTACCCGGAACGCTTCCTGACCGGCGAGCGCCCGGAACCGGCATTCTTGATCTCCAAGCCGTTCCAGCCGGCGATGGTTTCCGCTGTCGCCAGCCAGGCCCTGTTTTTCCAGCGCAATTCGCGCAACCGCGCGCCGCGGGCGGCGGCTTCCTGATCCGGACCTGATTGCATAAAAAATCCGGCGCGCTTCGCGGCGCGCCGGATTTTTTTGCTGCTGCGGCGTGTGGGCGGGCTGCGCCGCACACAATCAGGCTGCGGCCACACAAGGCATTGTGTTTTTGGACAAAAAGCAGGGCGCGGCTGGCATCACCACAGCCGCGCCCCGCATCGCCGGTCAATGGGGCAGGGGGGATAACCGGCTGCCGGAATTACGCACAGCCCCGGAAGTCGTTCCCGCCCCCGACAAATATTTTTAGACACGGTTAAGTGATAACCGGCCGAGAGAACTCCGTCGTTCCGTTCGCGTTGTGTCCTGTGATCGCCTTGGGGCGAGGGACGAGCGCATCATGTCACAGCTATCCAGGGGAATTTTCGTTGCGATCGCCGTTTCGCTGACGTGTGGCGTGGGTGGCGCCGTCCAGTTCGCGGCGGGCCGCGATCTCTCCGCGGCAACGCAGAATTCCTCAGCAACGTCCGAAGCTTCCATCAATCGTGCAGCCAAGGCCGATCGTGCCGCTCGCCTGCCAGCAGGGGCGATGCAGACGCGCACAGTTTCAGTGCGGTTGTATGGTCTTTCCGACACCTCCGTCGTCGTCCGCATACCGGTGGCGCGAGAAGCCCGCAATGCCCCTTCCGCTCCACCGGTGACAAGGTCCGGAGATCGAAAGCCCGGGGATCGGAAGTTGACGGTGGCCTGTGAGCCGGTCGTCAGTGTATTGACCGAAATCGCCAAGCGACTTGAGCCGGGCCGCTGCGTCACCTAGAGCATGATCCGGAGTGGGAACCGGTTTTCCGAACAGATCATGCTCAACCAAAGAGATCTAGAGAGCCGGATCACGCTTCCGAATCTCCGTCGCCGGAACTGGTGTTGCGGCTTGCCAAAAATCCCAAGACCAATCCGCCCACCGCCAGAATCGGTATCAACTTCTTGACGCCAATGGCGCGGATTACCTGCAGGCCGGCAGCGAGCAGCACGGGATCGGAAAGCGCAGTTTGCATGGCTGATTTGGCGGTCTCCGCCGCGCGAGCCGCCCGGGCCTCGACCTGTTTTTTGCGCGCGATGTAGCAGCCAGCCGCGATCACCGCGACGACAAGGAATACGCTGGCCCCTGTCAGGCAGGCTTCGACCAGTCCATATCGCTGATACACGAAGACGAAGGCTGCGGCGCACAGAAACGATGTCGCGATGAACAAGGCCCCGACCGCCGCGGCCGCCAGAGACGTCAGCCGCAAAGCCGTACCGGTGCTGTCCTTCAAGTCATTGATCATGCGCTGAAACATCAGGCGCCCCGTTCAAAATAATGCTTACAAAACAAACGGCGGCGCATCCGCGCCGCTGTTCAAAATTAAACAACTGATCGGCTCAAGACGGCCGTCGCAAGCCAGGGTCGTTACCGGCGCCACGTCACGCCGATCAGGAAGCCGAGCGCCAGCGCCAGGCCCACGGTGGCAAGCGGGCGTTCCGCAATGACGTCTTCCAGCGTTTCTTCAATCGAATAGGCCGCGTCCTGGGCGGCGTCCATGACGGCGCTGCCGCGCTCCGATGCCTCTTCCATCGCCGAATCGACGTTGGCGCGGGCCTGCTTGTAGCCGCGGCGCGCCTGCTTTTTGGTGGTACCGGCAAACGAGTTGAGGGCGTCGGTGATCTGTTCGGTCAGGGCTGCAATATCGTTCTTCACGGCTGCTACATCCTTCTCGAGGCGTTCATAGGTCGCTTTATCCGTGAGATTTCGCATCCCCAATTCGCCATCCGTACTGGACATCAAAAGCTCCCGGATCCTGAAGTTACGTACCGCACAAACGCCGCCCTCTGGGGGAAGTTCCCAGGCGAAACCGGATCAGTCTGGCGGCAGCTGCGACGATTCCTCCGGCAGCAGATGCTCTTTGAGAACGAGGGCCACGATCAGAAGCGGTGAAGACAGAAAGCCGCCCATTGGCCCCCACAGCCAGGTCCAAAAGGCCAACGCGATGAACACCGCAAGCGCGTTCAGCTCGATCCGGCGGCCGATGATGGCCGGCGTGATAAAATGACCTTCGAGAAAGGTGAATACGGCAAAAGCCAGTGGCGCCATCAGTCCGGCGCCGAGGGTGGAGAAGGAGACGATTCCGACCGCGGTCAGCGTCACAAACATCGCGATCGGGCCGATGATTGGAAAGAAATTCAGGATTACGGCCAACGCTGCCAGCGCGGCCGGATTGGGCATAGCGGTCACCGCACAGATGATGCCGGTGACCACGCCGACACCGAGATTGATCGCCGTCACGGTAAGCAGGTAGCCGCCAAGTTGCTCCTCGATTTCGTTGAGAATCTTCAGCGTTCGCAGCCGCGAAGCATGATCGGCGAACGTCAGGATCAATGCCCGGCGCAGGTCTCTCCAGCTTGCAATGAACAGAATCAACGTTACGAAGAACAGCAGAAACTCGGTGAAGGTCGGCGACAAGAACTCGATAGTTGGCTGGATCCAGTCAAGTTTTGGCATCTGGAATGACGTGATGGTATCCGATCCGCCAAGCATGATCTGGAACTGCTGCCAGAGCGCAAGTGGCCGATCGAATACATGCAATTTATCCTTCAGG
>VAZH01000337.1 GCA_005884465.1 Alphaproteobacteria bacterium
CGATGTTCATCTCCGGCCTCGGACACGTGCTGTCGATATCCGGATATCACATGGCCGTGGTCGCAGGCGTGGTGTTCTTTGCGGTCCGCGCGCTGCTGGCGCTGGTCCCCGGCCTGACCGTCAGCTTTCCCATCAAGAAATGGTCGGCAGCCGCAGCCCTTGCAGCAGCCGCCTTTTATCTGCTGCTGTCCGGCGCCGAAGTCGCCACGCAACGCTCGTTCTTCATGACGGCAGTGGTGTTGATCGCCGTCATGGTCGACCGCCGCGCCGTGACATTCCGCACGCTCGCGGTGGCGGCGATGATCGTGCTGACGATCGCGCCTGAGGCGCTGGTGCATCCGAGCTTCCAGATGTCGTTTGCGGCTACCCTCGGATTGGTGGCGCTGGTGCAGATCGGAATGCCTCGCCTGTTCGCCTCGCCCGACAACACGGCTACCGCTCGCGTGGCGCTGTGGGGCGGACGGGAAATCGCGACCCTGGTGCTGGCGTCGCTGGTGGCCGGGCTGGCGACCACGCCGTATGCCGCCTTTCATTTCCATCGCGTGACGCCGTATGGTGTGCTCGCCAACCTCGCCGCCATGCCAGTGGTCTCGGCGATGGTGATGCCGGCGGGCCTATTGGGCCTCGTCGCAATGCCGTTCGGCTTCGACGGCGTTTTCTGGCAGACCATGGGCATTGGCATCGACTGGATGATCGCGGTGACGCAATGGGTCGCTGGCTTGCCTGGCGCGATCGGCCGCATGGCGGCATTTGGGATCGGGCCGGTCATCGCGGCGAGCGCGGGGATCATCCTGCTCGGATTGCTACGGACGCCGCTGCGTTGGTCCGGCGCCGCCGCGCTGATGCTCGCGGTGGTCTGGGCGCTGGCGGTGGCGCAGCCGGACGTCCTGGTTTCCGGTGACGCTCACAATGTGGGCGTACGCGGCAAGGACGGGCGCCTGCATCTGATGCGGACTGCCAAGGATGCGTTTCTCCTCAAAGAATGGCTGGCTGCCGACGCCGACGACCGCCAGCCCGCCGATGCTTCGCTCGCAGAGGGCGTCTCATGCGATGAAGCGGGTTGTGTGACGCAGATGGCCGACGGCGCGTTTGTCGCGCTGGCGCTGCGGCCTGACGCGCTCACCGACGATTGCGAGCGGGCGGCGCTGGTGGTGACCGCGCGGCAGGCGTCGCCTTTATGTCCGTCGCCGGTGATCGATCGGGATCGTTTGCGAAGCCAGGGACCCATCGCCCTGCGGCGCACCCGTACCGGATTTGCGGTTGACGCGGTCAGGCCAAGGGGTGTCGATCGGCCGTGGTCGCCAGCCGTCGCAGGCGACACCGAGGCCGAAGCAATTCTCGCGCCCCGCCCCGCCATTCCGCCGCCTGCGGATGCGACGCCAGCGGAAGCCGACCAGCAGATGGAAGACTAAACGGGCGCATCGCGACCGTCACAAACGCGGGTCGAATTGATACTTCCGGCAAAGCCGCGTCACTTCTCGTTGAGCGGCGGATTTTCCTGCAGCTCGAATGCGCCGAGGCGAAATTCCTCGCCGGCATCCGTTGCTGTTGCCGTTTGAACGAGCGTAAAGGCCGCATTCGGGAACTGCTCCCAGACCGCAAGGTCTTCCGCCGTAACCGTGAGCCAACCGAATGTGAACATGTATCGGCCCGGTTCGGTGACGTGTCCCGCCTTTTGCCAAGTGATCTTATTGACCACCGATCAGTCTTTCCTTCTGAGGTCTGCAATTGATATCCGGCGGCGGAGCAGGGAGTCCAGGCTTGGCGCCGGCCCTGAGCAGTCGTCCACTCTTTCGCATGTCGAAGGCGGTAAGCTGCAAACGCATTTCGAAGGCGGCAAGCTGCAAAGCGAACGCCGCCAGCGCCAGCCTCAGATTATTCAATTCAGCAGTCCGCGCGTCGTTCCGGCGATCCATGGTGGGTGTCGTCACCTTGCGGTTCGGTGCAGACAATAGCCGGTGTTGGTACCGCAGAACCCCCCGCCGGCCCGAGCCGGCGGGGATGTCCACGCGACAATTCAGTTTCAGTCGACGGCGACCGTCCTTGGCGCGGGTGCCTGGGCAGCCGGATGTGTGTGCTCGGTAACTCCATGCACCACGGGCAGTTGCAGCACGGTAGCGCGCTGCCCTTCACAGAGCTGCGTCACCAGCACACGGCTTCCATCTGGGAATTCGATGGCGTCATGGTGACGATGTGGAACATCCGGATCGATCGCGCCGAATTTCCCGACGCGGAAATTGACCGATTTGGTCCAGATCCATCGGTTGTCGTATCTGACATTCTCCGCGAATGCCAGCTCGGTCCCGGGAAGCATGCAGACCGCTACCTCGGGCTCCTTTTCTGATGCAAAGCCACGGGTCGAAGTGCCGCGGAATGTCGTGCTAATCAGCGTCTCCCCCACTTGGGCGGGGCGGGTTGCTACAGCGTGCAAACTATAGTCACACATCGGATTGCTCCTCGTTCGAGATAGCTAACCGGCGCCGCTCAGAGGCGCAGGCCCCTATCAGAGTTGACAATAAAGCTTACAGCGAACGATAAGTTCCGAACGTTCGTCTCCTTGTAGGCAATTGTGCGGCTCTAGCCGCCGCGCCTGATCACAAGTGCGTTTGAGGATGTTTGGGACCGCGGATGTGATGCCGCTGGAGCCGACCGGCCGCAAACACACCGCCGCGGCGATTATAATTGCAGCACGAGCCAGTCCGAACATAGGTTTTCCCCGCGGACGGCGTCCGAGGGGATACTCTTTTCGGCAGCGTGTATTCCGGTTTGCCCGGAAAATGCTCAGTACTTCCGATAAAGCCCGATCAGCTTGCCCTGGATCTTGACCCGGTTGGGCGGCAAGATGCGGACTTCGTAGGAGGTATTGGCCGGCTCCAGCGCAATCGAGGCGCCGCGGCGGCGGAAGCGCTTCAGGGTCGCTTCCTCCTCATCGATCAGCGCCACCACGATATCGCCGGTCTCGGCGGTCTCGTTACGCTGGATTAGCGCCATGTCGCCGTCGAGAATCCCGGCATCCACCATGGAATCGCCGCGCACCTCGAGCGCGTAGTGTTCTCCGGAGCCGAGCATGTCTGGCGGAACGCTGATGGTGTGACTGCGCGTCTGCAGCGCCTCGATCGGGGTGCCCGCGGCGATGCGGCCCATGACCGGCACCGAAACCGGACGGCTGTTATCGTCCTCGGCGCCGCCACGGACCCTGCCGAGGGTGCCTTCGATCACGCTGGGCGTGAAGCCACGCCGACTGTTACCGCTGCCGCCGGCTGAAAGCTCCGGAAGCTTGATCACCTCGATCGCGCGAGCGCGATTGGGCAGGCGGCGAATGAAGCCGCGCTCTTCCAGCGCGGTGATGAGACGGTGGATACCGGACTTCGAGCGCAGGTCCAGCGCGTCCTTCATCTCGTCGAAGGAGGGCGGAACGCCGGATTCTTTCAGGCGTTCGCTGATGAACCGCAGGAGCTCATATTGTTTGCGCGTAAGCATCTCGACCAATCCCCAGGTTGATAGTGCCGTTCGATTCCAAGACTCCGAGATTGCGAAGGCGGAGGCTGAAAGTTCGTTTAGAGACTTGCAGGCACCATTACTTGAAACAAATCATGAACAGACACTATATGTTCCATATGTGTTCCGCAACCATTTAATTTCTGGTCAACGAGACCAGGGTTTGCCGGAACCCGACGGCCCGGCGGTCACAGCGGCAGCCGCAGGATATCGCAAGGCGATCCGGCGAACGCCGGGGGCGCGAATGGCGGGCGGATCACAAGAGCCCGTGCCGCAGCGAGATTTGCCAAGAGCGAACTGTCCTGGTGGTCGACCGGCGTGGCGACCAGCTCGCCGTCTTTGCGCACCTCAAGACGGGCGCGCAGATAGTCTTCGCGCATGTCGTTGGCGGCGACATCGCGCCCGAGCAGGGCTGTCTCGTGGGCGTGGTGGACGTCGGTGCGGCCCGACAATGCACGAATCAGCGGCACCAGGAACAGGAACCCGCAGACATAGGAAGACACCGGATTGCCGGGCAGGCCAATTACGCGCAGGGCGCCGAGCCGTCCGTGCATCATCGGCTTGCCTGGCCGCATCGCGATCCGCCAGA